>NZ_JBVHHY010000009.1:46548-207711 GCF_055560835.1 Kitasatospora sp. NPDC023120
GTGATCGCCACGGGGCGGATCGACACCAACGGGATCTTCAGCGAGCTGGCCGAGGGGCGGCTGTCCTCGGGCTGGACGCACATCGTGCCGGTCGGTCGGGAGCTGTTGTTCTACCGGGCGGACAACGGGGTGATCGCCACGGGGCGGATCGACACCAACGGGATCTTCAGCGAGCTGGCCGAGGGGCGGCTGTCCTCGGGCTGGACGCACATCGTGCCGGTCGGCCGGGTGCTGCTGTTCTACCGGGCGGACAACGGGGTGATCGCCACCGGGAACCTGGACACGAACGGGATCTTCACAGAGCTCGCCGAGGGCAGGCTCTCCCCCGCGTGGACCCACATCAAGACCCTGGGCGCCGAGTTGTTCTACCGCGCGGACAGCGGGGTGATCGCGACCGGCCGGATCGACACCGACGGTATCTTCACCGAACTCGCCGAGGGCCGACTGTCCTCCGGCTGGACCCGCATCATGCCGGTCGGAGAGGAAGCCCTGTTCTACCGGGCCGGCAACGGCGACATCGCCACCGGCCGGATCGACACCACAGGCATCTTCACCGAACTCGCCGAGGGCGGCCTGAGCCCCGACTGGAGCATCATCGTGGCCCTGACCGCCTGAGTCCGCCCCGCGGTTGCGAGTCATGGCGGGCCCGAACGCGGGTGTTTCCGGGGCCCGCCAAGTCCAGGGGCGCGGCAGTGTGCCGCCCGGCTGGTGAGTAAAGGAGTCGACTGCTTCCGGGCGCCGGCGTGACCGGTGGTGGGCTCGCGGCGGCGCACAGGTGTCCCCGATGGCGTGCCGGCGAGCACTGACGCGCAACCATGGCGGGAGCCCGGCGCGACGGCTCGCCCCGGGCTCCGGTGTTCTCGGAATGCGTTCGGTAGCGTCGATCGGGTCGGGGCCGACCGGTTTGCGTAGTGCACGAATCCGTCAGCCATTCCGGTGCGGGTGAACCCCGTCTTGACGGCACCGGTCGCTTCCCACACTGCCGAGCCGCGCCGATCGGTGATCCCGGTGAGGGTGACCGCCCCGCTGACGGAGATCTGCGTCTCGGGGTCGATCAGGGGCGTGAACGCCGGGAGCGTGGCAGTGGCCGTGTAGGGCCTCATCCTGCCGATGCCCCACGGTGTGGGTGTCTTCGACATGTGTCCTCCTTGTATCGGTATTCGGTCATTTCTGGCAACTCGGCTGCTGCGCAGAGTCGTTCAGGGTGCGGGAAGTCGGTGGGTCGACTTCCTGTGCACGGTCAGGGGCGGGTGGCTTTGGTGGCGTGGGTGCGGCAGTGGGCGAGGGCGAGTTTGATGCGGGTGTCGGGGGTGGGGGTGGTGGTGAGGAGTTCGCCGGCGGTGGTGAGGGCGGTCCAGTAACGGGCGGGGTCGCCGGTGCGGGGCAGGGGGCGGGCGGCGGCGAGGGAGAGGTAGGCGGCGGTCAGGTTGCCGGTGGTGAACCAGCGGCTGAGGCCGTGCCGGTGTCCGGGGCGGATGCCGCCCATGGCCTCGATGGCGACGAGGAAGAGGTCGACGACGGCCCGGCCGGTGGCGTCGAGGGGCTGGGGGACGTCGAAGACGCCGAGGGCTTCGAGGAGTTCGCCGGTGTCGGCCTCGGAGTTCGGGCGGGAGCCGGGGCGGGGGTCGGCGAGGAGGGCGTCGTGGCATTCGGCGAGGCGGTGGGTGGCTTCGGAGTGGGGGATGCCGAGGGCGAGGCAGACCGCGCGGGCGGAGGGCAGGGGTTCGCCGGTGCGGCGGGCGAGGGAGTACGCAACCGCCATCGCGGCGGGCGCCGTGCGTCGGAGAAGCATTACGCAGGACCAAGCGGACGAGCGAGTGCGTGTTCTCTTGAACCGTCAGGTCGTCATGCGCCGGGAGTCGCCGCCCTTGGTGCACGTGGTCATGGATGAGAGTTGCATTCGTCGGACCGTCGGCGGAGATGCGGTGATGGCGGCCCAGCTCGACCGCCTCATTGAATTCGCCGGCGAGCCCACCGTGCGGCTCCAGCTTGCCCCATACCACCTCGGGGAGGACAGGGCCTTCGATCTTCCGGTGTCGATTCTGACGTTGCCGGACCGATCGCTGATCTCCTACGCGGAGAGCGCACACCAAGGGCGTTTGGAGCGGGATGCCAGCGCGGTGACGGCCGAGTTGGCGGCCTACTATCAGCTGCAAACGCATGCCCTTTCACAGGCGGACTCGGTGGCGATGATCCGCGAGCTACGGAGGCAACTATGACCCTCGACTGGTTCAAGTCCAGCTACAGCAGCAATGGCGGGCAGTGCGTCGAGGTCTCCAGGAGCGTGCCCGGCACTGTTCCCGTGCGTGACTCCAAGGACCCGGAGGGGCCCGCGCTCGCCTTCCCGGCAGCCGCCTGGCAGTCATTCGTGGCTGCTGTCCGCTCCGGCGAGTTCGGTGACGTGTGACGGAGGTGGCGGATCTTGGCCAGGCGTGACTACGAGGACGACCCGGACGCTCCCGAGGTCAACTCCCTCGTCCCGGCCGCGTCCGTGGTCGTGGTCGACGATGCGGGCCGCGTCCTCCTCCAGCGGCGTACCGACAACGGGATGTGGGCGCTGCCCGGCGGCACGATGGACATCGGTGAGTCGCTCGCCGGGTGCGGTATCCGCGAGACGCGCGAGGAGACCGGTATCGATATCGAGATCACCGGGATCGTCGGCACCTACACCGACCCCCGCCACGTGTTCGCCTACGACGACGGCGAGGTCCGCCAGGAGTTCTCCATCTGCCTCCTCGGGCGCCCGCTCGGCGGGGAGCTGCGGGTGTCCGACGAGTCCCACGAGGTGGCGTGGTTCACCCCGGCCGAAACGGACGGGCTACCGATGGTGTCGAACATCCGCAAGCGGCTGGCCGACTGGCGCTCCGGGGCGTTCCCCGTGGTGCGCTAGTGCTGTGACCGGGATGGTTCACCGTGATCGGAAGGCGGCTCGCGGGACGACCGCGCGCGAAACGGCTGGTATTACTGGGGTATGCAGGAAGAGACCGCACGCTCCGCGATCGACACGTTCATCTCCGCGTTCAACGCTTCGGACGACAGCTATGTGACCGCCCTGCTCTCCCAGGCCCTGACCTCAGACGTGGTCTTCTGGGGACCGTTGGGCCGCAGCGAAGGAATCGCGGCGGTCGAGCGGTTCGTGCTGGACATCCGGCGCCACCCGGCGGGGACCGGCACGATGAAGCGCTGCTCAGCGGTGGACATGCCTGACGAGTGGGCCCGGTACCAGTGGGTCTTCACCACGCCGGACGGAGGCCCCCGCCTGGCGGGAACGGACGTCGTCCATCTGCGGCGGAGCCTCATCGACCAGGTCATCGTCTTTGCGGGGGAGATCGAGCCGTCTGCCTCCTGAACTTGCCCCCTTCGGCGCTCGGGAGCTGCGGTTCGCAGTTGGTCAGGCTGCGGTGTTGAGCGGTCACAGCACGAGCCACCGTTCGCTGTTCGGCTCCTGCTACTTCCTGGCGTTGGTGCGCTTCGTGGGCTCGGCTGTGGTCGGGTCCTCCGGCCAGGGGTGGCGGGGGTAGCGGCCTCTGAGGTCCGCTCGGACGGCGTGGTAGCCGTTGCGCCAGAATCCCTCCAGGTCGCCGGTGATGGCGGCGGGGCGGCCGGCAGGGGACAGCAGCTGGACGGTGAGCGGTACTCGTCCGCCGGCCAGCGTGGGAGCCGCTTTCCAGCCGAAGAGTTCCTGCAACTTGACGGCCAGCACTGGGCGTTCGGTGCTGTAGTCGACCCGTATCTTCGAGCCGGATGGCACGGTGATGCGTTCGGGGGCCAACTCGTCCAGGCGGCCGGCCTGTCCACTCGCCCAGGGCAAAAGGCGCTGCAGTGCGGCCGTCGTATCGATCCGTGCGAGGTCGGCGCGGCGGCGGGCGCGGGAGAGCTCGGGTTCCAGCCACTCCTCGGCGCGGTCGAGCAGTGCCTCGTCGCTGACGTCGGGCCAGGGGGCGCCGATCGCCGTGTGCAGGAAGGTGAGGCGTTCGCGCAGGTTGGACGGGAACGTGAAGAGGGTACTCACGCCCTCGCGGGCCAGGCCTTCGAGGAGAGCGGCCCGGACGAGCAAGGGGTCGGGGCGATTGAGGGGTTTCTCGGCGAGTTCGATGGCACCCAGCGACTCGACCTGGCGGGAGACGACCTCACCTCGCCGGGTGTCCCAGTGGACCTCCTCGCGCGCAGTGAGGAGGGGTGCGCCGGCCTGGCGGGCGGTGTCCTCGTCGAGGGCCGCAGCGTGCAGGATACGGGCGGAGTGCGACCCCGCCGGGCGGTCGGCGACTGCGACGGCGAGCCAGGGCAGGGCGCCGAGCCGGGTGTCGGGGGCGAGTTCGGCAGCCGTCCCGGAGGCCATGAGGTACGGGCTGCGCTCGCCGGGGGCGGGCCGCTCCACCCGCGCGCGGGCGATCCGCTCCGGGAAGGCGAGGGCGACGACGAGGCCGGCGGCGGTTGCGTCGGGGAGGTCGGTGGCGGGTTCGTCGGAGGTGGCGCGTTGCAACCGGCGGACTTCGTCGCGCCAGCGGGCCGCGTAGGGGTCTCCGGAGAAGCGGACCGTCCGCCACACCGCGCCGAGGTCGTCGCCCAGCGCCCGTGGCGGCTCTTCGGACAGCAGCGCGACCACCTCGGCCGCCCGCCGCGCGCCGACCGCCGCCGCGCCGTCGACCAGGGCCCGGCCCAGCCGCGGGTGCAGCCCGGTGCGGGCGAGCCGGACGCCGCGCTTCGTCGCCCGGCCGTCGGCGGAAACGGCCCCGAGGGCGAGCAGGGTCTGGCGGGCCGCGGCCATCGCCCCCGCCGGGGGCCGGTCGGGCAGGGCGAGCCCGGTGGCGTCCGGGTCGCCCCAGCAGGCGGCCTGGAGGGCGAACGACGTCAGGTCGGCGAGGGCGATCTCGGGGGTGGGGAACCGGGCGGCGCGGGCGTCCTCGGCCTCGTGCCAGCAGCGGTAGACGGTGCCGGGGGCTTCGCGCCCGGCTCGTCCGGCGCGCTGGCGGGCGGCGGCGAGCGAGGCACGGACGGTGACGAGGGCGGCGAGGCCGCGGGCGTGGTCCGTACGGGGTTCGCGGGCGAGTCCGGCGTCGACCACGACCCGTACGCCGGGCACGGTGAGCGAGGACTCGGCGACGGCGGTGGAGAGGACGACGCGTCGCCGGTCGGAGGGCGCGAGCGCGGCGTCCTGGACGGACTGCGGGGCGCGGCCGTGCAGTTGCAGGACCTCGGCGGCGACGGAGCCCAACTGCCCGGCCACCCGGGCGATCTCGCCGACGCCGGGCAGGAAGCAGAGCACGTCCCCGTCGCGTTCGTCCAGGGCCCGCCGCACGGTCGCGGCGACATGGTCGAGCAGCGCCCGGTCGACCCGGGTGCCGTGCGCGGGGCGGACGGCGCGCGGTGGCGGTGCCCAGACCACGTCCACCGGGTGGGAAACCCCGTGGGCCTCCACCACCGGTGCGCCGCCGAGCAGTTCGGCCCAGGCCTCGGTGTCGGAGGTCGCCGAGGCGCAGACCAGCCCGAGTTCGGGCCGCAGCGCCGCCCGGACGTCCAGCAGGAAGGCGAGCGCGGTGTCGGCGTCCAGGTGCCGTTCGTGGCACTCGTCCAGCACGACCACGTCCACTCCGGGCAGCTCCTGGTCGCGCTGGAGGCGCTGCAGCAGCACGCCGGTGGTGACCACCTCGACCACCGTCTCCGGTCCGACGCGGCGCTCCCCGCGCACGGTGTAGCCGACCCGGCCGCCCACCGACTCGCCGAGGAGCCAGGCCATCCGCCGGGCGGCGGCCCGGACGGCGAGGCGGCGCGGTTCGGCGACGAGCACCCGGCGTACCGGACGCTCGGGATCGAGCAGCCCGGCCAGGGCGAGCGGTACGAGCGTCGTCTTGCCCGTGCCGGGTGGCGCGGCGAGGACGGCGGTGCCCTGCCCGTCCAGCGCGTCGTGCAGTGCGGGCAGGGCGGTGCGGACGGGCAGGTCGCGCCAGGCCGGGTTCACGGAGTGGCTCAGCCCCGCTCGGTGACGAAGATCGCGGTGCCCGGGATCAGCCGGCCGCGCAGCGGGGACCAGCCGCCCCACTCCTGTTCGAGGGAGGCCGGCCACTCGGGCTCGACCAGGTCCACCAGCCGGAAGCCCGCGCCGACCAGCTCGCGGACCCGGTCGCCGAGGGTGCGGTGGTGCTCGACGTAGGTGGCGCGGCCCTGCTCGTCCTGCTCGACGTACGGGGTGCGGTCGAAGTAGGAGGACATCGCGGTGAGGCCCTCGACGCCCGGCTCGTCCGGGAAGGCCCAGCGGATCGGGTGGGTCACCGAGAACACCCAGCGCCCGCCGGGCCGCAGCACCCGGTGCACCTCGCGCATCAGGGCGGTGGTGTCGGCGCTGAACGGGACGGCGCCGTAGGCGGAGCAGGCGAGGTCGAAGGAGCCGTCGGCGAAGGGCAGGACGGCGGCGTCGGCCTGGACGACCGCGACGGGCGCGGTGCCCCGGCCGAGGTCGATCCGGCGGGAGTGCTGGAGCTGGCGGTAGGAGATGTCCAGGGCGACGGGGCGGGCGCCGCGCCCGGCCAGCCAGCGCGAGCACTGGGCGGCGCCGGCGCCGATCTCCAGCACGTCCTTGCCCGCGACCTCGCCGAGCAGGCGGGCGTCGGCCTCGTCCAGGCCCTCGGGGCACCAGGTGAAGCGGTCGTCGCCGAGGAACTCGCCGTGCTCGTCCTGGTACTCGTCGGCGTTGCGGTCCCACCAGTGCCGGCTGGCCCGGCTGCTCTCCCCGGTGCCGGCCGCGCGCCGCACCGCGTCGTCGTCGCCCCCCGCGCCGGACTGGTCGGCCTCCTCCGCAGCGGACACGCCGGCAGCCGGATCGGCGGACGTGTCAAGATCGTGAAGGTCGGACTGGGGGGTGGTGGCCACGGTGACAATGCCCATCGCGTAGGGTATGGAATGCGGAAGCGCCGCTGCCGCGAACCGGCCCCGCGAGGGGTCCGGGTCCTGGCGGTGGCATCCGGGGAAAGGGCTCCTGCGGGCGCCGCCGAGAGGCGCGCAATCGGAGGATATGGCCTGATCCGTACCAGGCTCCACCGTCTTGCCTCGTCTGGCGTTGACCGTGCCTGGCCGTCCCCGTATGCTACAAGTTGCGCTGCGGGCCTGCGCGCCTCGGACGGAGCAGGTCGCGCTCGCATCTGTCGAAGACCCCACGGTCGCAAGACGGACGCCGGTTCTCGTTGTCGACGGGATCGCCGGTGCGCCGTGTTCTTGGCTGTCCGGCTTTCGGTGGGAGCGATACGGGCCCTCCGCGTGGCATTACCTACGACTTTCATGTCCGTACCGGAGCCCTTTTCCTAATGACGAGCCCCACCGACTCCTCCCTCAGCACCACCCCGCAGGTCGCGGTCAACGACATCGGCGACGCGGAGGCCTTCCTCGCCGCCATCGACGAGACCATCAAGTACTTCAACGATGGCGACATCGTCGAGGGCGTCATCGTGAAGGTCGACCGTGACGAGGTCCTCCTCGACATCGGTTACAAGACCGAGGGCGTCATCCCGTCCCGCGAGCTCTCGATCAAGCACGACGTTGACCCGCACGAGGTCGTCGCCGTCGGTGACAACATCGAGGCCCTGGTTCTCCAGAAGGAGGACAAGGAGGGTCGTCTCATCCTGTCCAAGAAGCGCGCTCAGTACGAGCGTGCCTGGGGCACGATCGAGAAGATCAAGGAAGAGGACGGCATCGTCACCGGTACCGTCATCGAGGTCGTCAAGGGTGGTCTCATCCTCGACATCGGCCTCCGCGGCTTCCTCCCCGCCTCGCTGGTCGAGATGCGTCGCGTCCGCGACCTCCAGCCCTACGTGGGCAAGGAGCTCGAGGCCAAGATCATCGAGCTGGACAAGAACCGCAACAACGTGGTCCTGTCCCGCCGTGCCTGGCTGGAGCAGACCCAGAGCGAGGTCCGCCAGACCTTCCTCACCACCCTGCAGAAGGGCCAGGTGCGCTCCGGCGTCGTCTCCTCGATCGTCAACTTCGGTGCCTTCGTGGACCTGGGTGGCGTCGACGGCCTGGTGCACGTCTCCGAGCTGTCCTGGAAGCACATCGACCACCCGTCCGAGGTTGTCGAGGTCGGCCAGGAGGTCACCGTCGAGGTTCTCGACGTCGACATGGACCGCGAGCGTGTCTCCCTGTCGCTGAAGGCGACCCAGGAGGACCCGTGGCAGCAGTTCGCCCGTACCCACCAGATCGGCCAGGTCGTTCCGGGTAAGGTCACCAAGCTGGTTCCGTTCGGTGCGTTCGTCCGCGTGGACGAGGGCATCGAGGGTCTGGTCCACATCTCCGAGCTGGCCGAGCGCCACGTCGAGATCCCGGAGCAGGTCGTCCAGGTCGGCGACGAGATCTTCGTCAAGGTCATCGACATCGACCTCGAGCGTCGTCGCATCAGCCTGTCGCTCAAGCAGGCCAACGAGGCCCTGGGTGCCAACCCGGCCGAGGTCGAGTTCGACCCGACCCTGTACGGCATGGCCGCCTCGTACGACGACCAGGGCAACTACATCTACCCGGAGGGCTTCGACCCCGAGGCGAACGACTGGCTGCCCGGCTTCGAGAAGCAGCGCGAGGAGTGGGAGCGCCAGTACGCCGAGGCGCAGGCCCGCTTCGAGCAGCACCAGGCCCAGGTCATCAAGAGCCGCGAGGCCGACGCCCAGGCTGCCGAGGAGGGTGGCGACGCCGTCGCCGCTGCCGCCGGTGGCTCCTACTCGTCCAGCAGCGACGAGGGCTCCGGCGCCCTGGCCTCCGACGAGGCCCTGGCCGCCCTGCGCGAGAAGCTGGCCGGCGGCCAGAGCTGAGGCTCTCGCTTCCCGCTAGCCGATAGCTAGCAAATGGGCCCCACCCGGAATTTCCGGGTGGGGCCCATTTGGTTTTCCGCACTGACTTATCCGGTGACCCGTGCGTTCTACAACTGATGTGTTCCTTATGTGAAGGAAAGTGTGAGATGGGGCTCATTGCCCGTCTATAGGTCGAAGTTCGGGTTGCGCCTACATTGAATGGAGCTGCCCGAAAGGCTCCTTTATGCGCAACCCCTCCTCCGCTGCCCCCACCGCCGTGGTCGGCGGCCGACTCGCGGCCCTCGGCCGGTTCTGCTTCCGCCACCGCCGCTGGGTGCTCGGCTTCTGGGCCGTCGTCCTGGTCGTCGGCGTCCTGATCGGCGGCCGGGTCTTCGAAGGCTCGGTGGCCGGCGCCTCCTCCGCCAGTGCCGAGGCCGACCGGGGAAGCGCGGTGGTCGCCGCCGCCGACCCGGCCAAGGGCACCGTCACCGCCGTGGTGGACGGCAGGCCGGTGGACGATCCGGCGGTCAAGGCCGCCGTCGAGAAGGCCACCACCGAGATCACCGGCCTGCCCGGGGTCTCCTCCGCTCTCGACGCGTACGGCACCGGCCCGGCGCCGGCCGCGCTGCGCTCCGCCGACGGCACGGCGAGCCTGGTCACCGTACGGATGGCCGACACCGCCACCTCCGCCCAGACCGACGCCGTCACCACGCGGCTCGCCGCGCTGGACGGCACGGGCGGTGCGCACGTCACCGTCGGCGGGGACCTGGTGCTGCAGCAGGAGGTCAAGAAGCAGACCGAGCGGGACACCCGCTTCGGCGAGATGGTGACGTTGCCGCTCACCCTGGTCGTGATGGTGCTGGTCTTCGGCGGCCTCGCGGCGGCCTCGCTGCCGGTGATCGGGGCGGTCGCCTCGGTGGGCGGCGCGCTGCTGGCCATGTTCGGGTTCAGCCAGATCATGGACATCGACACCAGCGTGCTGCCGATCGCCACCGTGCTGGGGCTCGGACTCTCGATCGACTACGCGCTGCTCATGGTGAATCGTTTCCGCGAGGAACGCGGCCACGGCGCGGGCATCGCCGCCGCCGTCGAGCGCACCGCGGCGACCGCCGGGCGCACCGTGGCCTTCTCCGGGCTGACCGTGGCCGTCGCGCTGTCGGGCCTGTTCGTCTTCACCAGCCCGGTGCTGGGGGCGGTGGCCGCCGCCGGGGTGAGCGTGGTGGTGATCGCCGTCGCCGCCGCGCTGACCCTGGTCCCCGCGCTGCTCGGCTTCGCCGGGTCGCGGATCAAGACGCCCACCGCGCCGGTACCGGACGAGGGGTTCTTCAGCCGGACCGTCCGCCGGGTCCGCAAGCGGGCGGTGCTCGTCGCGCTCGCCTGCACCGCGCTGCTGATCGCCGCCGGCGCGCCGTTCCTGCACGCCGAGATGCGCAACTCGGGCGCCGCCGTACTGCCCGCCTCCTCGGCCGGGCGGCAGGTCGCCGAGACCGTCGACCAGCGCTTCCCGCAGGCCTCGGCCGCGCCGATCACGGTGGTCGTCGAGGGCGGTGCGGCGGTGGCGCAGGCCTACGCGGACGACGTGGTGGCCAAGCTGCCCGGGGTGAGCGGGGTACGGGCGGTGAGCCCGGTGAACGACGGGGTCTCCACCATCGACGTGCTGGTGCACGGGGACCCGCAGGGCGGGCAGGCCAAGGACGTGGTCAAGGAGCTGCGGGCGGACCGGGGCGGGCTGAAGACCTACGTCACCGGCGGCGCGGCCTCGGTGGTCGACTTCCAGGACGAACTGCTCTCGCGCGGCCCGTGGGCGCTCGGGCTGGTCGCGGCGGGCACGCTGGTGCTGCTGTTCCTGATGACCGGCTCGGTGGTGATGCCGGTCAAGGCGCTGCTGATGAACCTGCTCTCGCTGGGCGCCTCGCTCGGCGCGCTCACCCTGGTGTTCCAGGACGGGTGGTTCAGCGGGCTGCTCGGATTCAGCCCGACCGGCGGGCTGGAGACCTTCATCCCGGTGCTGGTCTTCGCCTTCGCCTTCGGGTTGTCGATGGACTACGAGGTGTTCCTGCTCGCCCGGATCAAGGAGCTGCACTCGCGCGGGTACAGCTGTACCGAGGCGGTGGAGCTGGGCGTCCAGCGCAGCGGTCGGATCATCACCTCGGCGGCGCTGCTGATGGTGATCGTCTTCGCCGGGTTCGCGCTCGGGGACATGCTGATGGTCAAGCAGATGGGCATCGCGCTCGCCGTCGCCGTCGCGGTCGACGCCACCCTGGTGCGCTGCCTGCTGGTGCCCGCCGCGATGAGCCTGTTCGGCGAGTTCAACTGGTGGGCGCCCGCGCCGCTGCGGCGACTGCACCAGCGGTTCGGGCTGAGCGAGCACGTCGAGCTGCCGGAGATCGGCGCGGCGGCGATCCCCGCTCCCCGGCCGGAGCTGCTGGGCTCAGCGCAGACGCTCCAGTAGGGCGACCGCGGCGCGCAGCTGCGCCTGCTCGGCGGGGGTGAGGCGGGCCTCGATGGCGGCCGCGATCACGGTCTCGCGGCGGGCGCGCTGCGCCATGAGCGCGGCGCGCCCGGCCTCGGTGGCGGTGACCAGCTGCTTGCGCCCGTCGGTGGGGTGGGGCTGCAGGGTGACCAGCCCGGCCTCGGTCATCAGGGCGACGGTGCGGGCCATCGACTGGTGCCGCACCCGCTGGAGCTCGGCGAGTTCGGCGACGGTGCACAGGCGCTCGTCGCGGACCAGCAGGCCGAGCACGGCGGCCTGGTTCTGCGGCAGCTCGTCGCCGGAGCGCAGGGCGCGGGCCAGGCCGCCGAGTGCGGCGCGCAGGTCGGCGGCCAGTTCCAGGGTTTCGGGCGCCGGGTCGTTCCCGGGGGAGGCCGGGTCGTTCGCGGGGGAGGCCGGGTTGTTCACAGGACAAGCTTACCGGGAATCTGTACAGCAAAACTGTGCAGTCTTGCTGTACTGTTTGGCGGTATGAGGATCACCAAGTTCGGACACGCCTGCGTACGCATCGAGCACGGCGGCACCACCGTCGTCGTCGACCCCGGGATGTTCACCGACCCCGCCGCCCTGGCCGGGGCGGACGCCGTCCTGATCACCCACGAGCACATGGACCACTTCGAGGAGTCCCGGCTGCGCGCCGCGCTGGAGGCCGATCCGGCGCTGCGGGTGTGGACCAACACCGCCGTCGCCGCCCAGCTGGAGGGCGTCGCGCAGCGGGTGTCGGTGGTCGGCGAGGGTGACGCCTTCGAGCTCGGCGGGCCCGGCGGGCTCGGCGTCTCGGTGCACGGCGAGTGGCACGAGGTGATCCACCCGGACATTCCGCGGGTGCGGAACATCGGCTTCCTCTTCGACGGTCGGCTCTTCCACCCCGGTGACGCGTTCACCGTGCCTCCGCACGCCGTGGACACCCTGCTGCTGCCGCTCGCGGCACCGTGGAGCAAGGTCTCCGAGGTGGTCGACTACGTCCGGGAGGCGGGGCCGCGCCGGGCGGTGCCCGTCCACGAGGCGGTGCTCAGCCCGGTCGGGTTCGCCGTGCACAGCCGGATGGTCGGGCCGGACGGGCCGGGCACGGGCGCGGAGCTGGTGGTCCTCGGGGACGGGGAGGGCCTGGAGCTCGGCTGACCGGTGTCGAGCGGCGCCCGGCCGGTGCTGACGGGCCCGGGGTGCGCCGGTAGCCTGGCGCCATGCTGAAGATCGGACTGACGGGCGGCATCGGCGCGGGCAAGAGCGAGGTGTCCCGGCTGTTCGCCGCGCACGGCGCGGTGATCGTGGACTCCGACGTGATCGCCCGCGAGGTGGTCGCCCCCGGGACGGACGGTCTGGCGGCCGTGGTCGCCGAGTTCGGCCCACAGGTGCTGCGCGAGGACGGCACGCTGGACCGCCCGGCCCTCGGGGCGGTCGTGTTCGCCGACCCGGAGCGGTTGAAGGCGCTGAACGCGATCGTCCACCCCCTGGTGCGGGCCCGCTCCGCCGAACTGGAGGCGGCCGCCGCGCCGGACGCGGTCGTGGTGCACGACGTGCCGCTGCTGGCCGAGAACGGGCTGGCGCCGCTGTTCGACCTGGTCGTGGTGGTCGACGCGGCCGACGAGGTGCGGCTGGACCGGCTGGTGCGGCTGCGCGGGATGGCCGAGGCGGAGGCCCGCGCCCGGATGGACGCGCAGGCCGCGCGGGCGGACCGGCTGGCGATCGCGGACCTGGTGATCGACAACGGCGGGGGGCTGGCGGAGCTGTCGGCCCGGGTGGACGAGGTCTGGACGGAGCTGGCGGCGCGCGCGGTCGCCCCCTGACCCCGCCGCATACGGGAGCGGGAAGTCGGATCCACACCGGGGTCGCGGCCGGGACGGCTGTCGGACCGAGTGGCCGGGAAGGGGCTGTCGCCGGGCCGCCCGGTCGGGAGAGCATGGCGGAATGAATGATCGTTTTCCGCCGGTGCCGCACCCGGCCGGGCCCCGCTCGCCCGAGCCGCACACGGTCGCCGGGCTGCCGGTCGTCGAACGGCTGGCGCAGTACGGCCTCGCGGAGCAGCAGGAGGTCCTCGGCACCGGGGAGGACCCGTACGGGGTCGCGTACACCGGGCTGACCTTCCTGCCCAAGGAGATCCACTTCGGGGTCCGGGCCGCCGACGGGCGGCTCGTCGCGCACGCCGGGCTGCGGCCGCTGACGCTCACCGCGGGCGGCGTCGACCTGGCGGTGATGGGCGTCGGCGGGGTCTGCGTCGCCCCCGACCGGCGCGGTGGTGGCCTCGCGCGCGCCGTGGTCGGGGCCGCCCTGGACCACGCGCGCACGCTCGGGCACCGGTACGCGCTGCTGTTCTGCCGTCCGCCGCTGGCCGCGTTCTACCGCGGGCTCGACTTCCGGGAGGTGACGCGGGAGGTGACGGTGGAGCAGCCCGAGGGGCGGCTGGCGGTGATGCCGCTGCGCACCATGTGGGCGCCGCTGGCGGTGGGAGCCGGGTGGCCGGAGGGGCCGGTCCGGCTGCGGTCGCTGCCGATGTGAGGCCGCACCCGCCGCCGGTGTGCCGACCCGCGCCGCTCTCCGGTGTGCGGCGCGGTCAGGCGGCGGGTGCCAGTGCGGACGAGTCGGCGTGGGCGACGGCGGCGGCGGCGAGCGCGCGGATCATGGCGTGCGCCCGGGTGCCGTCGCCGGACAGCTCGGGCTGGAACAGCGAGGCGAGGAAGAACGGGTGGTCCTGGTCCGACAGCTCCAGGATCCGCACTTCGCCCGACTCGTCCGCGCCGCTGAACCGCAGGCCGTGGGAGCGCAGCCGGTCCAGGTAGGCGGCGTTGAGGCCGTACGCGCAGTGGTAGCGCTCCAGGGTGCGGGTGGTGCCGAGGACGCGCTCGGCGAGGGTGCCCGGGGTGACCGCGACGGCGCCCTCGTGGCCCACCAGCGAGCAGCTCAGCGGGGCGATCACCTGCTGCTCCCCGTCGGGGGCCGACTCGCCGTGGACGGCGTCGGGCAGGCCGCAGACGTTGCGGGCGTACTCCAGCACCGCGTGGTGGAACCCGGCGCAGGTGCCGAGGAAGGGGATTCCGCGCTCGCGGGCGGTCCGGACGGCGGCCAGGGCGCCCGCCTCGCTGCGGTACGGGCTGCCGGGGAGCAGCCAGACCGCGTCGAAGCCGTCCAGGGCGCCGGGTGCCCCGGCGGCCTCGGTCGGGATCCAGTAGGCGTCCAGGACGAGCTGGTCGCGCTCGGCGAGGGCGTCGAGCAGGCCGGGGACGCGGGTGTGCGAGCGAACGGCAGGGGAGCGGTCGCCGACCAGGGCGACCCGCGGGGTCAGATAGGTCATGCGGCTATCCTGACCCCGCACCCGAGATCAGCGCCAACGATGATTTCTTACGCTCCGATCAGATCGGTTGATGACCGCCGTGGATCCCCAGCAGTTGCGCACCTTCGTCACCGTCTCCCGCCTCGGCTCCTTCTCGGACGCGGCGCGGGAGCTCGGCTTCACCCAGTCCGCGATCTCGCAGCAGATAGCCGCACTGGAGGCGGACCTCGAGACCGCCCTGCTGGTCCGCCGCCCGGTCGGCCCGACCGAGGCCGGGCGGCGGCTGCTGGAGCACGCCGTTCCCCTGCTGGTCCGGCTGGAGGCGGCGCGCGCCGACGTGGCGCGCCTGGCCGGTGCCGCGAGCGCCCGGCTCGTCCTCGGCGCCACTCCGCTGGCGTTCGGGGCGACGCTGGGGCGCGCGCTCGGCGAGGTGCGCCGGGCGTACCCGCGGGTGGAGCCGGTGGTCCGGGTGCTCGCCCAGGACGTGCTGCCCGCCCAGGTCGCCACCGGCGAGGTCGACCTCGCCCTGATGGACGGTCTGGCCGCGCCCAGCGACCCGCTGCCGCTGCCCGACGTCGGCCCGCTGCGCACCGTCGCGGTGGACGAGCGGCCGGTCGTCGTCGCGCTGCCCCTCGGCCACCCGCTGGCGGGCCGCAGCGGCGTCGCACTCGCCGACCTCACCGCCGCCCGCTGGCTGGACGCCCCCGACCTCACCCCGTCGGTGGCCCGGCTGCGCGCCGCCGCGGGCGTCGACGGCTTCCGGCCCGCGACCCGCTACCAGGGCACCGACCTGCACGGGCTGCTCGCGCTCGTCGCCGCCGGGCACGGCCTCACGCTGCTGCCCGCGTCGGTGACGGCGGGGGCGCCCGGCGTCGCGTGCGCGCCGATCGACGAGCCTCGGCTGGTGTACCGCACCGAGCTGGTGCACGGGAGCCTGCCGGAAGGGCCGGCGGCGCTGCTGGCGCGGCTGCTGGAGGAGGGGCGGGGCGCCGCGGTCTGACCGGGCGGTCCGGGGCGGGTGGGCCGGTGGTCGGGCGGCCGTTCTGGCCGGCGGCCGTCGTCCTGCGGCAGGAGCGGAATCCGGGTTGCCGGGGCTGTCGGCTCCGATGAAATCATCACGCGATGAGCACCATCATCAGACGTGTACGGCACGAGGACTGGGCGCGGGTCAGGGAGATCCGGCTGGACGCACTGCGGGACCCGGTCGCCGCCATCGCCTTCCTCGAGACGTACGAGCAGGCGGCCGCCAAGCCCGACGAGTTCTGGCAGGACCGCACGACGGGGGCCGCCGCGGGCTCCGCCGTGGCGCAGTTCGTCGGCGAGGACGCGGACGGACGCTGGCTCGGCACGGTGAGCGTGCTGGTCGAGCGGCCCGGCGGGCCCGGCGCCCTGGAGGGCGATGTCGTCGAGGTCGAGCAGACCCACATCGTCGGGGTCTACGTCCGGCCCGAGGCGCGCGGCACCGGGCTCGCGGTCGACCTGCTCCGGGCCGCCCGGGAGTGGTCCTGGTCGCTCGCCGAACCCCGGATCCGGCGCGTGCGGCTGTTCGTCCACGAGGACAACGCCCGCGCCGAGGCGCTGTACGTCAAGGCCGGGTTCGAACGCTCCGGCGTGGTGCTGCCCGTGCCGGGCGAGGGGCCCGGCCGGGAGGTCGAACTGGCGGTGCTCCGGGGCTGATCGGCTCGTGTCGTGGCCGCCTGCCGGGTCCGCTCAGGGCCGGTAGGGCGGCTCCGCCGGGTTGTGAAGGGCCGGGCACCGGGCGTTCACGTCCCGGGACTGACGGTCGTCGCCCGCACGGTGCTGTCATGAGCACAGTCGCCCGGCGACAGGTCGGGCCGCCCCCTGGAGAACTTCCCCATGATGCTCCGTCAGCGTCTGACCGTCGTTGCCGCGGCTGCCGCCCTCGCCGCCGGCGGGCTCGCCGCCGGCACCGCCCCGGCGACCGCCGCCACCGTGAAGTCCGCTACGCTCACCGCGAGTTGTTCGCAGGCGTACCTGCCGCTGCCCGACCCGTACTGCACCCCCGGTGCGTACAACCCGGACGTCACCCAGGACACCATCGGCCAGACCATCTGCGTCTCCGGCTGGACCGCCACCGTCCGTCCGTCGACCAGCTACACCAACGCGCTGAAGGTGCAGCAGATCGCCGCGTACGGCTACGCGGACACCAGCACGGCCGACTACGAGGAGGACCACCTCGTCCCGCTGGAGCTCGGCGGCGCCCCGCGCGACCCGGCCAACCTGTGGCCCGAGCCGCGCTACGGCAGCCAGCCGGCCACGAGCAAGGACTCCGTCGAGACCAAGCTCAAGAACGCGGTGTGCGCCGGCCGGGTGGGCCTGGACGACGCCAGAAGCGCGATCGCGAGCAACTGGACCACGGCGCTCGGCGTGCTGGGGCTGTGAGGTAGTCCGCGGCTCGGAGAAGCCCTGACGCGGTGGAGCCGGTTCGCCGCGCGGGCGTGGAGAACGCGAAGAAGCCGTCCGGTCCGTCCGGTCCCCTGTGCCGGACGGACCGGACGGCCGTCTATGGGGGGTGGTGCGGGCGCTCGCGCGGAGCGCCGCCGGGCGTCAGCGCCCGTCGCAGCCCGGCAGGGCCTCGCACATCGGCGCGGTCATGCCGGTGCCGACGTACCTGTCCTCGGGGGCCTTCCAGGCGTCCTTCGGCTGGGCGCCCGCCTTGGTGGTCGCCCAGACGGACAGCTCGCTGACCGCCCCGCCGTCGGTGACCACGTACTCGTGCAGGGTGGCGGTGGTGCCGTCGGCCTGCGGGATGGTCAGGACGGCGGCGAAGTACGGCGCGTCCGCGGCGCTGTTGACCTTCACGGTGGCGCCGGGTGCGGTCTTGGCGCAGTCCTTGAGCGCGTCCGTCAGGTGCCCGTCGGCCGCGTTGGTCAGCTGCTTGGTGCCGCTGCTGTGGGTCGGGTCGCCGACGAAGAGCAGGGTTTGCTGGGCCGTCCAGCGGTCGCCGCCGAAGCCGACCGAGGCCTTCGCGGAGGCGGTGCCGGTGAACATCGGCTCGTCGTCCTTGGCGACCGGGGCGTGGCACAGCTCCATGCCCTTGAACTGGACCGGACCGGTCTGCGGCTTGGCGTTGGCCGCCAGCGGCGCGTAGTGGTAGGTCTCGTCCATCGGGATGCTCTTGGTGTCCATCCAGGCCTTGGCCGGGATGCCCTTGGCGGCGTCGGCGCCGCCGCTGCCGGCCGGCTTGGAGGCACCCGTGCCGGGGGTGCCGGTCCCGGCCGGGGCGGCGGGGGTGGCGGACGGAGTCGGGGTGGCGGGCTTGACGCCGTCCTGACCGCTGTTGTCCGGTCCGCAGGCGCTGAGGACGCCGAGGCAGACGAGGGCCGCGGCGGTGACGGCGGTGGTGGAGACCGGTCGGGTGCTGCGCAACTGACGATTCCTCAAGTGTCCGGTGGCGTGGATCGGGGTCGGGCGCGCGTCGGCCGCAGGCCGCGGATGCGCGGCACCGCCCGTCCGCCCCCGCCGCCCGGGCGACCCGTGGTCGCGGGCACTCGGCATGGCTGTTCCTCCCCCGTTGACGTACTGCCGTCCGGCTCCTGGCAGCGCCGCCCTCCTCGGGTCTGAGGGGCGGTCAGCGCCGGTGCTGCGTCGATGGCGGTCGAAACCTATGCCAAGCGACCGCCGGGAGCAAAGCGGGATTCCGACGGACGCTCGAGCGGCTCGGACGGTTGCACGGTGCTGGTGGGGAACATGTGTGCGGGCGCGGCGGGAGCTATGGGTGGGGTGCGGGGGAATTCTGGAGCGTGCGGCGGCCGCTGAGCGGGCCGGCTGCGGCCGGTCGGGGACCGGCCGGCCGCCGGAAGAGTGCCGTGAGGAGGAACGGGACGCCGAAGAGCCCGGAACCGGGCCCCTGGGCGGTCATCGGGCGGACCTCCAGCGGGGTGAGATCGCGGAACAGCGACCGGAGTTCGTCCGGTGAGTAGGCCAGGCCGCCCTCCAGCGTCCCGAGCCGGTACAGCTCCTCGTCGGGCCGCTCGGACCCCATCGAGCCGGCCGCGAACGCGGTGAGGGCGAAGTGCCCGCCCGGCGCGAGGACGCGGTCCAGGAGGGCGAGGTAGCTGACCCGGCGGTGCGGCGGGAGGTGGTGCAGGCAGCCGGAGTCGTAGACCAGGTCGTACCGGGCGTGCGGGAGCTCGGCCTCGAAGGCGCTCGCCCGGTGGAAGCGCAGCCCGGCACCGGCGCCCGCCTCGCGGGCGCGCTCCTCGGCCCAGGCGACGGCGGCGGAGGAGAGGTCGACGGCGTCGACCTCGTAGCCGCGGGCGGCGAGGTGGACGGCGTTCCGGCCGGGCCCGCAGCCGACGTCGAGGGCGCGGAGCGGTCCGGCGGCGCCCGTGCGGTCGGGGGCGGGGGCGAGCAGGCCGCGGTCGAGGTAGGAGACCAGGTTCTCGTCCGGCTCGGGGGTGAAGAACGGGCGGTCGGCGGACCGGTCCGCGTAGAAGCGGTCCCAGAAGGGCTCGGCGGGAGGGAAGAGGCGGTCGAGGAGGACGAGGACGTCCTCGGTGGTACGGATCGTGCGGTTCATGCGGTTCACGGGGTACATCGGGTCCGCGGGGTTTATCGGGTCCGTGCGGTTCATGCGGTCGAGCGTAGGCGGTCCGATGGCGCGGCGGGAGCGGCGCAAGAACCGCTGTGGCCTGGGCTGTTGAGGCTCTCGCGGCAGTGGTGGGCACCGGTGGTCCGGGTTCGGGCGGGCGTGCGGCGGTGCCCCGGCCCGGAGCCGGGAAAAGGCATGTCCATGCAGGGACGAGGGCTGCTGGGAAGAGGGTCGAGGCAAAGGTTCGACAAAGGAGTTCGGGGCTTTCTCCGCCGCTTCTCCATTCAGTGAATCCGGCCGGTCAAAAGCTCGGTAAGAAGGTCCAAATCGCCCGAATCCAAGGGCTGTTGACGACTCGCCCGATCGGGATAAAGTCCGCCCGCTCCATCTCCTGTTGCCGTCTCCGCAACCGGCGGAGGCGGATCCCCCCGACGGACCGGAGAATCCATGGGCTCCCCTTCCGGAGCGCGCCGCGGCAGAACCCGCGCCGCGCTGCTTTCCGCCGCACTGATCGTGTCGGCCGGCACCGCCACCGCGTGGGGCGGCACCGTCGCCGCCACGACCGGCACGGGCGGTACCAGCACCGAGCACCGCGAAGCCGGTGAGGACGCCGGCGAACTGATGGAATCCATCGACCAGTTCAACGACCCCCGGGTCTCGCCCGGCGGCACCGTGACCGCGGGCGCGTACCGAGCGGCCTGGCAGCACGTGCTCGGCATGCCCGTACGGCAGGCGTCGTTCACCGAGGTCACCACGCAGCCGTACAACGGCGACGCGGCGCACTACCGGGACCACGTCGCGTCCAACGGCGGCGCGGGCGGCGGCTTCAACACCGGCCGGATCGCCGCACTCGCCACCGACCCGACCCACCCCGGGGTGGTGTACGCGGGCGGCGCGGACGGCGGCGTGTTCCGCTCCACCGACGACGGCGCGACCTGGACGCCGATCGCCGACCACCTGCCCTCGTTGGCCGTCGGCTCGCTCGCCGTCGCCCCCGACGGCGCGCTCTGGCTCGGCACCGGCGAAGCCACCACCGCCTTCGACAACTACCTCGGCACCGGCGTCTACCGCCTGGCCGACCCGAGCCGGAACGCGTTCAGCCAGGCCGACGCGCTGGGCGGCGGCGA
Organism: Kitasatospora sp. NPDC023120; assembly: GCF_055560835.1. Classification (NCBI taxonomy): domain Bacteria; kingdom Bacillati; phylum Actinomycetota; class Actinomycetes; order Kitasatosporales; family Streptomycetaceae; genus Kitasatospora; species Kitasatospora sp. NPDC023120. The sequence goes on from NZ_JBVHHY010000009.1 coordinate 66,758, forward strand.
ACTCGACAACAGCTCGATCCACACGCTGCGCTTCGACCCCGAGGCGGGCTACGCCTTCGCCGCGACCTCCCACGGCGTGTACCGCCGGGCGCTGGGCGCCACCCGGGCGGCCCCGTGGCAGAAGGTGCTCGCCCCCTGCGCGGGCGTCGGCATCGGCGCGGTGGCCTGCGGCACCGGCGCCTCCTACGCGGACATCGTCAACGACCTGGTGGTGCAGCCGGGTTCGGGCGGCAAGCGGCTGGTGGCGAACGTCGCCTGGCGCGGCGGCGCGACGTACAACGGCTTCTACTGCTCCGACGACGCCGGCACCACCTGGCGCACCGCCAACCCGCAGGGCGGGATCAACCCGGGCGACATCGGCAACACGACCTTCGCGTACTCCGCCGACGGCAGCAAGCTGTACGCGGTCGTCGAGTCGCCCGCGCTGTACAACAAGAACCCGGGTGCGAAGGCCCCGCAGACCCTGCTCGGCGGCGTCTACGTCAGCAACAGCGGCGACATCAACGGCCCGTTCAACCAGATCGCGGACAGCAGCAAGCTGGCCAACAGCGGCTCGGCGATGAAGCTCACCGTGATGGGCCCGGGCTACCAGCCCGGCGTGCAGTCCTGGTACGACCAGTCGCTGGCCGTCGACCCGGCCGACCCGAACCACCTCTACCTGGGCCTGGAGGAGCTGTACGAGACCCGGAACGGCGGCACCACCTGGACGACCGTCGGCCGGTACTGGAACCTCGGGCTGGACTGCTTCAGCTACGTCGCCGCGCAGAACACCTGCGACGGCAACGTGATGCACTCCGACCAGCACGCCCTGGCCTTCTCCACCTGGCCCGGCCGCGCCCCGGAGGTGTACGCGGGCAACGACGGCGGCGTGTACGCCCGGCCCACCACCCAGACCGCGCCCGGCTGGCGCAACCTCAACGAGAGCGGCACGCTGCGCACGCTGCAGTACTACTCGGTCGGCGCCGGCACGCTGCCGGGCGGCGGCGAGGCGGTGTGGGGCGGCCTGCAGGACAACGGCGCCTCGGTGCTGGTGCCGAAGGGCTCGACGTACACCTACACCTACCCGGGCACGACCGGCGCGGTGACCCAACAGCTCAACCCGAGGGGCGAGATGGCCGCGCCCTTCGGCGGCGACGGCGGCGACCAGCTGGTCAACCCGGCCAACGGCTGCCAGACGGTGGGGGAGTACACCAACCTCGCGATGTCCGTCACCAACAACTGCGGCTACACGGCGAACGACGACGGCACCCCGTCGGCGATCACCTCGATCGACCCGGCAGACCCGAACGCGCGGTTCATCGCGCCGTTCGGGGCGGACACCAAGGACCCCGGCTACTGGGTCGCCGGCGGCCAGTACGTGTACGCCAACACCAAGACCTGGCAGAGCACGTCGGGCGCCGACTGGCAGAAGCTCGCCGACTCGGGCGCCGGGCACTCGATCACCGCGATCACGTCGCAGAAGTACGTCGCCGGGAACCACGTGATCTGGGCGGCCTGGTGCGGCGACTGCAACCCGGGCGCCGGGTTCGGGCGCGGCATCATGACCAACTACGGCGGCAGCTGGCACCAGCTTGCGCTCCCTGCGGACTTCCCGGTGCGCTACATCCAGGACCTCGCGATCGACCCGTCCGACCCGACCGGAGCGACGGTGTACGCGGCGGTGTCCGGCTTCTCCCGGCACTGGAACGTCGGCCCGGGCGCCGGCTACGGCCACCTGTGGCGGACGAAGGACGGCGGCGCCACCTGGCAGGACGTGAGCGGCGCGGACGGCGCCGCCGACCAGCTGGTGGACGCCTCCGCCAACCGCGTGCTGTTCGCCCCGGACGGGACGCTGATGGTCGCCACGGACCTGGGCGTGTTCACGGACGACGTGAAGACGGACGGCCTCGGCCACTGGAAGCGCCTCGGCGCCGCCGACGCGGCGGCGAACGGCAACCTGCCCACGGCCGCGGCGGTGTACCTCTCACCGAGCCCGGACGGCACGTCGGTGTATGTCGCCACGCACGGGCGCGGCATCTGGAAGACGGCGATGCCGTAGGCGAGTCGGGTGCGTAGCTGGGTCGGGGACTGTCGGCGGACCGGCCCCGACCGGCGGGATCACCGCATGCCTTTCGTAGGAGTGGGATCGCCCGCACGGAGATGCGGACGGCAGTTGACCATCAAGGGAGCCGGGCAAGGTCGCCGTTCATGTCGATCCGTTGGACGGCGCAGGCACCATCGGCCGTGAGCTCCCGGAGCTACCGGAGCTTCACGGTTTCGCCAGCGCGAGGGCGAGTTCGGTGGCCGTGGGGCGGTCCTGCGCGGGTGCGCGCAGGACCGCCCGCACCGGCGCCGCCCTGCGAGACTGGATGACGCGGACACAGGTCAGGTCAGTCGGAAGTCCTCGTGCGGCACTGCACGATCCCAGACGGCCTCGAACGCCGAGGCGCAGAGCATTACGGTCCCGGGTGCCGTGGTGACTTCGTGATCCACGACGTCACCTTCGCCGCTGAAGTGGTGGACTACGAGAGTTCGCCCGTCGATGAGCCAGAAGTCGTTGCCCGGGAGGGCCAGATCGGTCGCCTGCCGGCGGGGGAGCCATCTGACCTGCTCGCCGGAGGCGATGTTCCGGAACGTGATCTCGTGCTCGAAGCGGATGTACTCGCTCGCCGGTTCGGAGACGACGCGGGCTCGTCGTACGTCGACCCCGCGGCTGGTGGTCTCCTCGATCAGCTGCAACCAGGGACTCCACCATGAGGTACGGTCCGCCGGATCGTCCCGGTGCCCGCTGAGCCACCGGAGGAGCAACGGGTCGTCGCGCATGTAGCCGTCGCGCATCTCAAGGTGGAGCGCCGAGCGGGTGCAGGTCCGCAGCAGGACCTCAAGCGTGGGGGCCGCCGCCACCGTTCACCTCCGGGAAGAACTGCGTCATGCGCTTGGGAAATTCGATCACGGTGTCGTGCGCGGGGATGTCCGCGCGGGCATGCGGACGACGGCTTCGCTGTCCGGTCACTGGCCCAGGACGCCGACCGGGCTGCCGGGGTCGTCCAGCCAGACGGTGTTCGTCTCCGGGGTCACCGTAGGACCGTAACGCTCCAGCCCGGGACGGCCGTTGGAGAACCATGTGGTGGCTGCTGCCTCCAGCTCGGACCAGAGGGTGCGCGGGCCGCCCTGGAAGGCGCGGGTGGTGCCGTCGGTTCGGCTCTCCAGGACCGCCCATGATCCGTCGGAGTGGAGGAACCACCGGCCCGCGACGCCGTCGGCCGCCAGACGCAGCCGGGTCGTGCCGGGCATGGCGATCTGGGCGGTCCACAGGAAGGACGGGTCGTCCAGGGTGTCGGGATGGACGGCGGTGTCGAGGCCGGCGGTGTCGTGGCGGGCTCGGAGGGCGGCGCGCATGAGGGGACCGATCGGGGGCCGCCGGGTCTCGCGGGAGAGCATGAACGAGACATCGGAGTCGATGAACCGGCCCTGCGCTTCGCCGCCATCGCCGACCTGCAGTTTCACGTACCCGTAGGCGTCGAGGCTGCCGACGAGCGACACCAGGATGATCGCACCGGGCCGAGCCTGGGCCGGCCACGCGGGCGGGACGCGGTCGGGCGAGTACGAGGCGATGATCCGGTCGTACGGTCCGCCGTCCGGGCAGCCCTTGGCGCCGTCGCCGACGACCAGGCGGGGCCGGTAGCCGAGGGAGGCGAGCCGTTCGCCGTCTGCGGCGGAGAGGGCGGCGTCGTGCTCCACGCTGGTCACGTACCGGTCGCCGAGCCGGGCGCACAACAGCGCCGTGGAGTAGCCGGTGCCGGTTCCGACTTCGAGCACGTTCGCGCCGTCCGGGACGTCGAGGTCTTCGAGCATCCGGACGACGACGCCGGGGAGGGTGGAGGAGCTGGTGGGAGTACCGATGGAGGGGTCTCCGTTCGGCGGGGTGGTGCCGTGGTCGAGCTGGGTGACCCACGTGGTGTTCTCGTAGGCCAGCCGCAGCCACCGCTGGGCGTCGGTGTCCCGGCTGACGGCGGTGTAGCGCGTGATGCCGTCCAACCCGTCAGCGGCGGTGTAGAACCTCGGCAGGAAGACGTGTCGGGGCACCGCCAGTACCGCGTCCCGCCATTGCGGGGTGCGCAGCGAGCTGTTGCGCTCCAGTTGCTCCGCCAGCGCGATGCGCAGCCGGTGCGCCGCCTCCTCGGTCCCGTCCAGGGGGTCACTCACCTGTGCTGCCCTTCTCCAGAAGATCTGCGATGGCGCGCGAGATGGCCACGCCGGTCCGTCATGGAGGTCTCCTCTCGTACTCGGATGCGTGCCCGCACGGAGGCCAAGGGGGATCGGTCGTCCTCGCGCGCGGGGTCGTATCGACGACGGTAGGGAGTAGTCGACCCGACACTCAACGTACTTGCGGCTTCTTGCGCGGATTCACCCGAGAGCGGCGAGCGCGGACGTGATGAGCTTGACGGCCCCGTCGCCGTGCACGGCCATCCTCGTCAGCTCAGCGAACGCTCGGGCGTAGTCGGCGAGTTCTCGCGGCTGAGTGACGTCGATGCCCGCTGTCAGCGTCTCCACCATGACGTGCTCGTCGTCGTGAAGATAGAAGGCTTCGAGGGGCCAGACGGTCCGCTCAGCCCCGAAAGGGATGACTCCGAGGGATACGGAGGCGAGCGGAAGGACGGCCAGCAGATGCCGCAGTTGGCCGACCATCTCCTCTGAACTGCCGATTCGATGCCGCAGGACGCTCTCTTCCATCACCACGGCGAAGCGGTGTCCACCCTCGTACAGAAACCGGCTGCGCGCGATCCGGGACGCGACGGCTTCGGTGACGTCGTCGGGATGTCCCTGGAACTGGCGGATCGTGCGCATCAGGGCGGTGGCGTAGGCGGGCGTTTGGAAGAACCCGGGGACGACGTTGGAGACGTACACCCGTGTTAGCGCCGTCCGCTCGTACAGGGCGTTGATGGTCTCCTGCGCCTTGCGCATCCCCTTGCGCTGGACGCGCCGCCACTCCATGTACATCGATTCGACGGCGCGGGCCGTGGCGATGAGGTCGGCGGCCTGGTCGTCGGCACCGCAGGCGGCACACCAGGCACGGATGTCGCCGTCGGAGGGCGGCATCTTGGCGTTGATGATGCGGGACGTCTTGGACTCGTGCCAACCGCACCGGACAGCCAGCTCCTGCCCCCGGAGTCCCGCGTCCAGCATCAACTCCCGGAGCCGCGAGGCGACGGCGCGCCGGGCGGCCTGGGCACTGGAGGAAGGAGAGGAAGGCATGGCTGGCTGTCCGGCGAGTCGGCGTTACACGGTGTACTTGTCGTGATCGATGCCGCGCTCCCACACGGCCTCGAATGCCGAGGCGCAGAGCTTCGCCACGGCTGGGTCGTCGGTGAACGTGAGCCGAGGTTCCGCCCACGCGCCGTCGCCGGCGAAGTGGTTGAACAGCACGGTCGCGCCGTCGAACAGCCAGAAGTCGTTTCCCGGCAGCGCGATATCGGAGGACTCGCGACGGGGCAGCCAGCGGACCTGTTCGCCCAGTACCACGTTCGCGACGGTCAGGGCGTGCTCGTAGCGGATGTAGTCGGTGACCGGCTCGGAAACGATCCGGGCCCGACGCATCACCACACCGCGACCGGTGGCCGTGCGAACCATCGCCCCCCATCGGGTCCAGTGCTGCGATTCAGGGTCGTTGTTGGTGTACCCGCTGCGAAGGTACTCGGCGAAGCCGCCGCTGTCCTGGCCGGCGTAGGTGTCCCGCATCTCCAGGTGAACGGCGGAGCGCTGGGCGCTCTTCAGCAGGTCGGCGAAGTCCGGCACCCTACCGGTGCTCTGCGTCATCGCATGCCTTCCTCAAGATCGGAATCAGCCTTGTAGGGATACGGAAGACGGCCTCGGCATCGGGCACGCCCTTGGCATGGCCGGGTGCCCACTCCGTCGCGCTGATCTCGGCGTGCAATGCGGCATCGGGGCGCCAACCCTGGATCACGATCTCCTGCGTCTCATCGTCCACCCATACCGTGGGCGACCCCTCGTGCTCGGTGTTGGGATCAATGCCGATGAACCGTAGCGCCATGGTGTCCTCCCGTAGCAGGTCCACTTGCTGGTACTTGCGCCACGGTTCCGTAGAGGTGGCGAGCCGTCAAGAATGCGCGGAGGTGGTCGGCAATGCCCTGTCAGTATCGATCGGAGGAGGTCGGAATCGATCAATGAACGGGGGGCGGCCCCGCGTGGTGCGCGGGGCCGCCCGGGAGATGCTTCAGAGGGTGGTGGGGAAGTCGTCGGAGCGGATGCCGGCGAGGAAGGACTGCCAAGCCTCGGGGGTGAAGGTGAGGGCCGGGCCGTGGGGGTCCTTGCTGTCGCGGACCGGGATGATGCCGGTGATGCCGTCAGCAAGCTCGATGCACTCGCCGTCGCCGTTGCTGTAGGTGCTCTTGCGCCAGGTCGCTTGGTGGAATTGATCTCTCATATGCCGTACTCCTCTGCGACGTTCCTCAACCGGGTGATGGCCTTCTCGGGTTGGATCGATGAGGCCATGAGTCGGTGGAATACGTCTTCGTGGCGAGCGATCTCGGCCTGATCCTCGACGTATGTCTTGCTGGTGATGGTCTCGGAGTAGGCGACGCTGCCGGGGATGTCGCTGAAGAAGAGGATCGAGAAAGATGCGCCCATGGCGGCGTGCGCACCGGCCGAGAAGGGAAGCACCTGCACGGTGATGTTCGGGCGTTCTTCTGCCAGGTCGGCGATGTGTCGTAGCTGCTCGGCCATGACGGTGTTGCCGCCGACCGGGCGGCGGATCGCGGCTTCGCCGACAATCGCCCAAATCTGAGGCGGGTCGTGTTGATCGAGGATTCGCTGTCGCTCCATCCGAAGAGCGAGCCTGCGTTCGACCTCGCTGGCTGACTCCGTGGGCTGCATCGAGCGGATCACATGTCGTGCGTAGGACTCGGTCTGCAGCAACCCTGGAACCAGTTCGCACTGAAACGTGAGGATCTTCGTGGCGTCGGACTCGAAACCCACGTACGCACGGAATCGCTCCGGGACCGCCTCGCCATATGCGTGCCACCAGCCCTGCTGGCGGCTCTGGCGCGTCAGATTGAGGAAATGCTTCACCTCATCGGGTGAAGTGACGCCGTAGTGGGCGAGCAGTCTCGCGGCGTCGCGCTCTTGTAGTGGTACCAAGCCGCCCTCGATGCGACTCAGCTTCGAAGCGGACCAACCCAGCGCGGCGGCTACGTCCTTGGCGTTCATCTCGCGCGATGCGCGCAACTTGCCAAGCTCGCCGCCGAGCCTACGCCGCAGCACGGTCGGACTGCCCACGCGTCACACTCCCTGGCTGTTCGCTTCCTTGCATAGTCTGCCACCCCTTCAGGAGCTGAACCCCCGTTCTAGATCATGCAATTGCTTGGTGGAAGCAGTTGCATGCAATTGCTTTGCGGGTGCATGCTACAGGGAGTAGTCCGACGGATCGCCTGAGTGATCAAGATCGGGTCTGCGGCCGGGCATTCCCATGTCTTCGCCCGGTCCTCGCATGGCTTCAACCCCTCTCGCCGGAAGGTGAATTCGCCATGTCCTCCGCCTCCTCCACCATCTGGTTGCCGCGCAGCCGCCGTGCTCCCGCCGAGGCCCGTCGCCGCCTCTTCGCCCTTCTCTCCGCCGTCCCGGACGGGGAGCGCTTCCAGGACTCCGGGCTGCTCGCCGTCTCGGAGCTGGTCACCAATGCCGTCCTGCACGGGACGCCGCCCGGCTACCTCATCTACCTCGCGCTCGACGTCGACTCGACCCGCCTCCGGATCGAGGTGCACGACGCCCGGCGGGACCGCGTGCCCGTCGTTCCCGCGCCCGGCCTCGGCGACGAGGCCGGGCGCGGGCTGCACCTCGTGACGTCCGTCGCCAAGCGCTGGGGCTGCTGCCCGCGCGAGCCCCGCGGCAAGATCGTCTGGTGTGAGGTGGCCGCGTGAGGGCCGATCACGACATCGTCATCGAGGTCCCGGGTGTTAAGCCGCCGGTCGTCGTCACCCTCGATCCCAGAATGCTGGAGAGGATCTGGGCGTCGATCTGCCACCTCCCGATGTCCCGATCCCAGCACCACGCCCTGGAGCGCCGCCTCACCGGCCCCTGCGCCAAGCGCGACGTGATCCGGGGCCTCGCCGCCGACCCCGTCCTCGTCCTCCCCGTCGGCGGTCACGAAGTCCGCATCCGCTGGGCGAACCCCTCCGGGGAGCCCGCGTGATCCGGGACTGGTGGTTCCTGCACTGCTCCCGCAGTCGTCTCGCTCGACTCTTCCGGGCCGAACGGCGCCGCCTTGAGGCCGAGTTGGCGTGCCGGCTGCCCGAGGCGTCGGCGGCCGTTCGGCGCCGCATCCTGGCCGGGATCGTGGGCGAACGGCGGCCACCGGGGTAGTGGCGTGTCGGATGAGCCCCTGCATGCTAGGTTCGAACACGTTCAAAAATTCAGGTGCATGCAGGGGGAGTCATGGATGCGGTGCCGGTGAGTGCCCGGTGGCTGTCCGGGCTGGGCGTCGTCGTGTTCCTGCTGCCAGTGGTCGCCATCACGGACGGGTTCGGTACGGCCGGAGTGTTCCTGTACTCGGCCGGGCTGCTCTGTGTCGTCGCCTGTGCCGTGCCGCCGTTCTTCCGCGATGGGAAGCGTTTCCGGGTCGCCTGTGCGGCCGCCGGGATGGGCGTCGCGGCGGCGTCGATTCCCTCGGGCCTCGTCGGTCTCCTGTTCGCGGTGGCGATCGAGGCCTGGCCCCTGTACCTGGCCTTCCTGGCTCTGCCGGTCACCGCGATCGCCGGCCTGATCGCGGCGTTCCAGCGGGCCCGCGGCCGCAGTCGTGGCCGCCGGGCCGCTGTGGTCGCCTGGCTGTGTGCGGCGGCCACGGCGGTCGGCTGGTCGGCTGTCAGCCTGTGGGCGCTCTCGGTCTGAGAGTCAGCTCGCGAAGCGCTCGCGCAGGGCGGCGAGGCCGGACGCGAAGACGCCGCGCACCAGGTCGCCCGACTGCTTCCGGTGCACGGCCTCGGCGTCGTACGTCGCGTACCACTCCACGAAGCTCGCGCCCAGCTCGGTGACCGGGGTGACCCTGAGCGTCGCCCGGTAGCCGTCCAGGTGGAACGTCCCGTCGGGGAAGCTGTACGTGTAGCTCCGCGCGTCCTCGTCGTACCCGAGCAAGGTCTCGCGTAGCACGGTGCCGTCGAACTCGAACACCCGCACCGCGCCGATCGCGTTGCCCGTCAGCTCGTTACCGAGGCTGCTCTCGGGCAGGTCCGGGTGCCAGCCGCCGAGGCCGTGAAAGCTCCCGATCAGCTCCCACACCCGCTCGGCCGGGGCCTCCACCACCGTGCTGACCTTCGTCTCCGCCATGGTCGTTACCGCCCTCTCTGATGTTCCGTCACGACGGATTCATCCTCGGGCGCGGGGTGGGGCGGACGCCAGTGGTTCAGCGCTGCCGAAGTCGGCGCAGCAGGCGGACGTACGGGCTCCAGCGGGCGGGTCGGGCGAGGGTGCCGCCGCAGGCCCGCACCGCGTGGTCCAGGCTGTCCTCGATCAGGGCGTCGTGCAGCCGTCGGATCGCCAGGGGCCAGGCGAGCCTGCCGGGGCCGCTCAGTCGCATCGCGATGGTGTGCCGCAGCACGGTGGCCTCACCCGCCGGGTGGACGGTGAACTCGTGGTAGCCGTCGAGGCCGCGCGGGCCGTCGAAGCGGAAGCGCACCCACCGGCCGGGCGCGTACCCGACGACGGTGTAGCGGATCGGGCCGTGCCCTCCGGCGGCGCCGTCCGACTCGCGGCCGCCGGCGGACCGGCCGCCGTCACCATGTCCGCCGTCGCCCGGGAGAGCGGTGCGCCCAACGGCTCCGTGTACCACCGCTTCCCGCAACGGGCGGGCCTGATGGCCGAGTTGTGGCTGCGGACGGTGGCGGAGTTCCAGGCCGACTGCCTGCCCGCCTTCGACGCGCACCCCGAACCGCACCTGGCGGCGGGTACGGTCGCGCGGCAGGTCGTCGCCTGGTGCCGGGCCAACCGCGAGCGCGCCGTCGTGCTGCTGCACGGCGCGGAGGCCTTCGGCAAGGCCGAGTGGTCCGAGGAGCACCTGCGGCGCGAGCGGGAGGGCGGCCGACAGGTGCGGGAAGCGCTCGCCGCGCTGGCCGGGCGGGCGGGTGCCACGACGGCGCTGGACGTCGACCGGGTCAGGCTCGCCGCCATCGGGCTCCCCCTCGCCGTGGTGCGCCACCCGCTGAACGTCGGGGCGCCGCTGCCGCCGCACGCGGAGGAACTGGCCGAGCGGAGCGCGGTCGACCTGCTGCGCGGGGGCAAACCGTAGGATCGCCGGATGATCACCGTACCGGCCGGCCGGGTCACGCTCTCCGACCGTCGCACCCGGCGCAGTTGGGCCGTCGACGTGGCGTCGTTCGAGCTGGCGCCTTGCCCGGTCACCCGCGAGCAGTACGAGGGCGTGGCCGGCGACCGCCGCCCCGCGCACAGCGTGTCGTGGCGCGACGCCGTCCGCTACTGCAACGAGCTCTCCCGCCGTGAAGGCCTCACCCCCACCTACCGGTCGGACGGCGAGGACGTGCACTGGGACCACGCCGCCGACGGCTACCGGCTGCCCACCGAGGCCGAGTGGGAGCACGCCTGCCGGGCCGGTACGGACGGCCCGCGCTACGGCCCGCTGGACGAGATCGCCTGGCACCGAGCGAACTCCGGCGAGCGCCCGCACACGGTGGGCGAACTCCTCCCGAACGCCTACGGGTTGTACGACCTTCTCGGCAACGTGTGGGAGTGGTGCTGGGACCTCTACGACCCCGAGGTGTACGGCAGCTACCGCGTCCTGCGCGGCGGCGGCTGGTTCGACGAGCACTGGAGCTGCCGCGCCTCCGTCCGCCGCCGCAGCCACCCGACGCTGGGGATCGACGACGTGGGATTCCGGATCGCCCGCTCGATTCGGGTGTGACGCCAGGGGCGGTAAGGGGATTGTCGGCGCAGTAAAGGAAATTTCGGCGCAGTAAAGAGAATGGCGGTGCAGTAGAAGGGAGTGTCGGCGCAGTAAATCCGCGACGGAAGGAGATCTGCCGGAATTCATCGGCCAATTGTGGAACCGCCGCGTCCGAGCGGGCGTTCTCGCAGGCATGAACCAGGAACAGATCTCCCTGCGCCCGATAGCCGAAGCCGATTTCCCGCAGTTCCTGTCCCTCCTGAACGACCCCGACGTCATGGGCGAACACCTGTGGTCCGGCTGGCGGCAGCCGGACCGCATCCGCCGGGTCTGGGGCGAGAACGGGCTGCTCACGGACGAGCAGTGGACGCTCGCGATCACCGCCGACGGCGAATTCTGCGGCTACGCCGCCGCCATGCGGGAAAGTGCGTCCCCGGCCGCCCCGTACTGGAACCTGGGCGCCCAGCTGCTGCCCGGGGCGCGCGGCCGGGGAATCGGTACCCGGGCCCATCGGCTGTTCGTCGATTACCTGTTCGCGCATTCGCCGGTGATGCGGCTGGAGGCGGAGACCGAGTCCACCAACCGTGCCGAGCAGCGCGTGCTGGAAAGGGTCGGCTTCACCCGCGAGGGCGTGCAGCGGGCGCAGACCTTCCGCGACGGCGAGTGGCGCGACGTGGTGCTCTACAGCCTGCTGCGCACCGACCCCCGGCCCGCGCTCTGAGGAACCGACGTACGGGTGAGGTCCGTTGGGGTCGGTATGACCGACGAACCGATCGCCCTCAGCCCGATCGCCGAGACCGACCTTCCGCAGCTGGACGCGCTGCTCGCCGGCCCCGAACAGCTGGCGCCGTTCCAGTGGTTCGGCTGGCGTGACCCCGGCCGGTTCCGCCCCGGCTCTGGGCCGAGAACGGCCTGTTCTCCGACGAGCAGTCGGCGCTGGCGGTCCGGGCCGGGGGCGAGTTCGCGGGCTTCGTCTCCTGGCGTCGGGTGAACGCCGGGCCCAACACGTACTACTGGAACATCGGCATCCAGCTCCGCGCGGAGCTGTGCGGCCGGGGTATCGGCACCGAGGCCCAACGGCAGCTGGCGCGGTACCTGTTCGCGCACACGACGGTGATGCGGCTGGAGGCGGACACCGAGGTCACCAACCACGCCGAGCAGCGCGCCCTGGAGAAGGTCGGCTTCACCCGCGAGGGCGTGCGGCGCGGCGCCACCTTCCGGGACGGCGAGTGGCGGGACGGGGTCGTCTACAGCCTGCTGCGCACCGATCCAAAGCCCTAAGCCACCCGAACCACTCCTCGGCGAGGGCGTCCAGCGTGGCTGCCGTCGGCTTCAACTCCCGCAGGTACCAGGGAAGGTTGCTGTAGACGTGGAGCAGTGTGTACGCCATCAGCAGGCGGGGGTCGAAGGGGCGTCCGTGCGCGGCCAGCAGCCGGCCCAGTAGCCCCGGGGCGCATCACCGACTCGTCGGGGACGACCGCGTCCCACTGCTCGTCCGTCTCCACCACGGGCAGCATGGGCGGCACGGTAGGCGGCCCGGCGGGGCTGCGACAAGCCGTTTTCAGCGCGTGTCGATGTCGGCTCCGCAGTCGTCGGCGGTCGTGGAGACCGGCTCGGGCCCGCCGGCCGGGTCGCGGGTGAGCAGGTAGCGGGCGCCGGGGCCGGCTTCGGCGGCGCGGTCGCCGGCGTTGTAGAGGGCGCAGCGGGAGAGGGAGAGGCAGCCGCAGCCGATGCAGCCGGACAACTTGCGCTTCAGCAGCTCCAGTTCGGCGATCTGTTCGTCGATGCGGCCCTGCCAGGACTCGGCGACCTTGTCCCACTCGGCGCGGGTGGGTGCGGGGCGGTCGGGGAGGCGGTCCAGGGCGACCCGCGCCTCGTCCAGGGAGAGGCCGACCCGCTGGGCCGCGCGGATGAACGCGACCCGGCGCAGCGTGCCGCGGGTGTAGCGGCGCTGGCCGCCGGAGGTGCGGGTGGCGTGGATCAGGCCGAGGCTCTCGTAGTAGCGCAGCGCGGAGGCGGCGAGGCCGCTGCGGTCGGCGAGTTGGCCGATGGTGAGCAGGTCGCTGTGGTGCGGGCCGGGGGCTCGGTGGCTGTCCGGAAGGGTGGTCATGGGCACCCACTGTAACCGCTTGACCTCAAGTCGGCTTTAAGTTGCACCATCGTGGTCATGACGACGAACGCAACCGCGGACACCGTGACCGACGCCCGTTCCGAGGACCTGCCGGAGGTCCGTCCCGACACCCGGTTCGAGGACCTGCCGGCGCTGATGGGCCGGATGACCGGCGCCGAGAAGCACGGCCCGGCCGCCACCTCCACCCTGGACGTGCTCTGGGTGCTGTACGACCGGGTCCTGCGGGTCACCCCGGCCACCGCCGAGGACCAGGACCGCGACCGCTTCCTGCTCTCCAAGGGCCACGGCCCGATGGCGTACTACGCGGTGCTGGCGGCCAAGGGCTTCGTCGACCCCGAGGTGCTGGCGAGCTTCGGCGGCTACGACTCGCCGCTCGGCCATCACCCCGACCGCACGCTGGTGCCCGGCGTGGAGATCTCCTCCGGCTCGCTCGGGCACGGCCTGCCGCTGGGCGTCGGGACGGCGCTCGGGCTGCGGGCGCAGGGCCTGACCGACCCGGCGGTGTGGGTGCTGGTCGGCGACGCCGAGTTCGACGAGGGCTCCAACCACGAGGCGGTCGCCTTCGCCGGGGCGTACGGGCTGGACCGGCTGCACGTGGTGGTCATCGACAACTCCTCGGCCACGCACGGCTGGCAGGGCGGCATCGCCCAGCGCTTCGCCTCCGAGGGCTGGTCCACCGCGACGGTGGACGGCCGCGACCACGAGGCGCTGTACCGGGCCTTCACCGCCGAGCACCCGGGCCGTCCGCACGTGGTGGTCGCCCGGGTGGAGCCCAAGGAGAACCACTGAGGGTTCCGCCTCCCCCTCCGCTCCGCACACCGCCCCACCCGCAGACAGAGCCCGTACCCCCGAAAGGACCCGAACCGATGGACACCATGCGCGACCGCTTCGTCGACGTCACCACCCGCCTGCTGGACGAGGACCCCCGGCTCGCCGTGGTGCTCGCCGACATCACCGCGGCCGCCTTCGCCCCGGCCCGGGAGCGCCATCCCGACCGGGTGGTCAACGTCGGCATCAGGGAACAGCTGCTGATCGGCGCCGCGGGCGGTCTGGCGCTCACCGGGATGCGTCCGGTCGCCCACACCTTCGCCAGCTTCCTGATCGAACGGCCATTCGAGCAGGTCAAGTTGGACCTGATCCACCAGGGCGTCGGCGCCGTCCTGGTGAGCGCGGCCGGCTCGTACGACTGGCCGGCCGGCGGCCGTACCCACATGTCCCCGGGCGACGTCGCCCTGCTGGACACCCTGCCGGACTGGACCGTCCACGTGCCCGGTCACCCGGACGAGGCCGAGCAACTGCTGCGGCACGCCTACGCGGACGGCGACCGCAATGTGTACGTCCGGCTCTCGGCGCACCAGAACGCGGCGCCGGTGGCGGTGGAGCCGGGCCGCTTCACCACCGTCCGCACCGGCTCGCGCGGGGTGGTCCTGGCCGTCGGGCCGATGCTGGACGCGGTACTCGCGGCCACCGAGTGCCTGGACGCCACCGTGCTGTACGCGGCGACGGTGCGCCCCTTCGACACCGCCGGGCTGCGCGCGGCGGTCGGCGACCGGGCGGATGTGGTGCTGGTCGAGCCGTACCTGGCGGGCACCTCGGCGAACGAGGTGCACGAGGCGCTGGCCGACCGCCCGCACCGGGTGCTGGGCCTGGGCGTGCCGCGCGAGGAGCACCGGCACTACGGCTCGATCCCGGAGCACCTGGCCGCCTACGGCCTGGACGCGCCGGAGCTGCGGGAGCGGATCGGCGCTTACCTCTGGTGAGCGGGCGCGCGGCGGCCTACACCGCGACCACGGCCGCCGCGTCCGCCCCGAGCCGCACCGCCGCGCCGTCCAGCGCCGCCGGTCCGAAGGCCGCGACCAGCTCCCGCCCGGCGGCCCCCAGCGGCAGCGCGGCCTCGTCCGGCCCGAGGTTGACGGCGACCCGGTACGGCCCCCGGTGCACCACCAGCCAGCCCGCCGCCTCGTCGAACTCCGTGCGCACCGCGCCGAGGTCGGGGTCGGCGAGCTCCGGCCGTTCGCGCCGCAGCCGGATCAACGTCCGGTACCAGCCGAGCAGTTGGGCGTGCGGGGCGCGCCGGGGCTCGGTCCAGTCGAGGACGGACCGCAGGACGGTGGCGGGATCCTGCGGGTCGGGGACGGCGTCGGCGGCCCAGCCGTGCTCGGCGAACTCCCGCCGCCGGCCCTGCCGGACGGCCTCCGCGAGGCCCGGGTCGGTGTGGTCGGTGAAGTACTGCCAGGGGGTGGCGGCGCCCCACTCCTCGCCCATGAACAGCATCGGGGTGAACGGCGAGGTGAGCACCAGCGCGGCGCCGCAGGCGAGCCGGCCGGCGGGGAGCGAGGTGGAGACGCGGTCGCCGAGCGCCCGGTTGCCGACCTGGTCGTGGGTCTGCAGGTAGCCGAGCAGCCGGTGGCCCTCGCCGGTCGGGAAGGGGCGTCCGTGGCTGCGGCCGCGGAAGGAGGACCAGGTGCCGTCGTGGAAGAAGCCCCGGGTGAGCGTCTTGGCGACCGCGGCCAGCGGCTCGCGCGCGAAGTCACCGTAGTAGCCCTGGGATTCACCGGTGAGCGCGCAGTGCAGGGCGTGGTGGAAGTCGTCGCTCCACTGGGCGGTGAGGCCGTGCCCGCCGGCCTCGCGCGGGGCGGTGGTGCGCGGGGTGTTGAGGTCGGACTCGGCGACCAGGAACAGCGGGCGGTTCGTGGCGACCGCCAACTTCTGCACCTCGTGGGAGAGTTCCTCCAGGAAGTGGACGGCGCGGTCGTCCGCGAGGGCGTGCACGGCGTCCAGCCGCAGGCCGTCGATCCGGTAGTCGCGCAGCCAGGCGAGCGCGCTGCCGATCAGGTACGCGCGCACCTCGTCCGAGCCGGGCGCGTCCAGGTTCACCGCGGAGCCCCACGGGGTGTGGTGCCGGTCGGTGAAGTACGGGCCGAACAGCGGAAGGTAGTTGCCGGACGGGCCGAGGTGGTTGTGCACGACGTCCAGCACCACGCCGAGGCCCTTGCGGTGGGCGGCGTCGACGAAGCGCTTGAGACCCTCGGGGCCGCCGTAGGGCTCGTGGACGGCCCAGAGCGAGACCCCGTCGTAGCCCCAGCCGTGCCGGCCGGGGAACGGGCAGACCGGCATCAGCTCGACGAAGTCGACGCCCAACTCGACCAGGTGGTCGAGGTGTTCGGCGGCGGCTTCGAAGGTGCCGCGCGAGGTGAAGGTGCCGATGTGCAGCTCGTACAGCACCGCGCCGGGCAGCGCGCGGCCGCGCCAGCCGGTGTGCGACCAGCGGAACGCGGCGTGGTCCACCGGGCGGCTCGGGCCGTCCGGGCCGTGCGGCTGCCACGCGGAGCGCGGGTCGGGCAGCGGCGGGCCGTCGTCGAGCCGGAAGGCGTAGTCGCCCGCCGGGGCCTCGCCGGACCACCAGCCGTCCCGGTCGGCGCTGCGCGCCAACTCGTGGGCGGAGCCATCGACTTCGACGCGGACACGGGAGGCGGCGGCGGGCGCCCACACCTCGTAGACCGCCATCAGCCCCTCCTCGTCAGCAGTGCCACCGGGTACCTCGCCAGCAGGTCGGCCACCCGCACCGGGCCCGCCGGGAAGCTCCGCAGCGTCAGCTCGTCCGTCCACGGAGCGCCCGGCGGCAGCTCCAGCACGGTGTCCCGCCAGCCGCCCGCCCGCTGCAGCCCGTACGGCAGCCGGGTGACGGCGGTGACCGTGTCGTCGCCGCGGGCGAAGGCCAGCAGGTGGTCCCCGGCGGGGCCGGCGGCGGCCAGCGGACGGTATTCGCCGAGCGGGTGGGAGCGGCGCAGGTGCAGCGCGGTGGTGGTGAGGTGCAGCTTCTCGCGGGCGAGGTCGCCGGGGCGGGCGGTGGCCGAGTCGGTGAGCCGCACGGCGAGCGCGCCGAGGTCCACCACCGCCCGGTTGTCCGGGTCCACCAGGGTGTACAGCGGTTCCTCGCTGCCCTGGTAGAGGTCGGGCACGCCCGGCACGGTGAGGTGCAGCAGGGCGGCGGCGAGGGTGTTGGAACGGGCGTGCGGGGCGAGGGAGTGCACCGTGCCCTCGATCCGGGGGAGCAGCCCGGGGTTGTCGTAGACGGCGCGGGCCCGCTCCTCCAGGGCGCGCTCGTAGTGCGGGTCGGGCTCCGTCCAGGAGGTGTGCAGCTTGGCCTCGCGGACGGCCTTGAGCAGGGCGGCGACCAGCCGGTCCGGAGTGATCGGCCAGGCGGCGACCAGGGTGTGCCAGAGCAGCCAGTCGGCGTCGCGGTCGAGGCCGGGGGCGGCGGGCCCGGCCGCGGTGGACCAGGCGGCGGCCTCGGCGGCCCAGGCCTGCGGCTGCTCGGCGAGGACGGCGAGCCGGGCGCGGGCGTCGGCGCTGCGCTTGGTGTCGTGGGTGGAGAGCACGGTCATCCCGTGCGGCCAGACGCGCTCCTGCCGGCGGCACCAGTCGTGGAAGTCCGCCGGGCGCACCCCGGGCCGGGCGGGCTCGCCGCCGACCTCGTTGAGGCCGGGCAGCGCGTTCCAGCGGTAGAAGGCGGTGTCCTCGACGCCCTTGGCGGCCACGGCGGCGGCGGTCTGGGCGAAGCGCACGCAGAACTCGTCCTTGTCCGCGCCGCGCCCCAGCTCACCGAGCGCCAGGGCGGCGACCAGGCGGTCGGTGGGGTCGTCGGAGCCGTCCAGGGCCGCCCGCAGCTGCTGCCGGGAGGCGGGCGGCGGAGCCTCGCCGGGCCGCGCGTACGGCCGGTACGCCGGGTAGTGGGTGAGCAGGCGGCGCAGCGCCCGGCGCAGCTGCCAGGGCGCGTGGTCGGCGTGCGCGGGCTCGGCGGCCCCGATCCGCAGCGCGATCCGGACCAGGCGCTCGACCTCGGCGGTGAGCTCGCCCTGCTCCCCGGTCATGTCGGCCCGCCCGCGCCGGGCGGCGAAGACGGCCGGGTGCGGGTCCTCGCACAGGTCCCGGACCGGGCCGCCACGCCCGCCGCGCAGGTAGGACTCGTACGCCCCGGCGAGCCGGCAGGCGCCCGCGTGGTCGGTGAGCACGCCGTCGATCCGGAGCAGCGCGTCGTAGCCGGTGGTGCCGGCGACCGGCCAGTCCTCGGGCAGCCGCTCCTCGCCGGTGAGGATCTTCTCGACCACGGTGTACGCCCCGCCGGTCGAGTCGGCGAGGCGGCGCAGGTAGCCGAGCGGGTCGGCGAGCCCGTCCGGGTGGTCGATCCGGAAGCCGTCCAGGATGCCGTCGGCGTGCAGCCCCAGCAGGACGGCGTGGGTGGCGGCGAACACCTCGGGGTCCTCGACCCGCAGGGCGATCAGCTCGTTGACGGTGAAGAAGCGCCGGTAGTTGAGCTCGGTGCGGGCCAGGCGCCACCAGGCGAGCCGGTACCACTGGTGGGCGAGCAGCTCGGGCAGCGGCAGCGACTCGGTGCCGGGGCGCAGCGGCAGCTCGTGCCGGTGGTAGCGCAGGGTCCCGCCGTCCACGGTGAGCTGGTCGAGGACGGCGCCGAGCCGGTCGCCGAGCAGCGGCAGCAGCACCCGGCCGCGTCCGGGGGCGTCGGTGGGGCCGGGCTGGGCGGTCCAGTCGATGTCGAACCAGCGCGCGTACGGCGAGTCGGGCCCGTCGCGCAGCACCTGCCAGAGCGGCCGGTTGAGCCGCTCGGGGGCGGGCACGGCCATGTGGTTGGGCACCACGTCGGCGATCAGCCGCAGACCGTGCCGGTGCGCGGCGGCGGCGAGCTCGCGCAGCGCCGGCTCGCCGCCGAGCTGCTCGCTGATCCGGGTGTGGTCGACGGTGTCGTAGCCGTGGGTGGAGCCGGGGACGGCCTCCAGCAGCGGGGAGAGGTGCAGGTGGGAGACGCCGAGGGCGGCCAGGTAGGGGACGGCGGCGGTGGCGTCGTGGAGGGTGAAGCCGGGCTGGAGCTGGAGGCGGTAGCTGGCGGTGGGCGCGCCGCGGGGAGGGGAGGCGGCCGGGCGGGGCTGCGCGGGCTCGGCGGCGGAGGTCATAGCTCCATAGGTACCCGGGGGAGCCCGCCGCCAAGACCCGCTGCTGACCCGAACAGGTGACCGCATGGTCCTCCGGCCGGTCGTTGCCCGGGCCTCACGCCGGCCGCTGCAGCACCATCAGCGAGCGGTCGATGAGCCAGAGCGTGTCCCCCGCCTTGACCCGCGCCCCCGTCCCCGGCGCGGGCAGCCGGGGCTGCGCGGTGTCGACCACCAGCTGCCACTCCTGCCCGTGACCGGCGGGCACGGTGAACTCCAGCGGTTCGAAGTGCGCGTTGAACATCAGCAGGAAGGAGTCGTCGACGATCCGCCCGCCGCGCCGGTCCGGCTCGGAGATCGCGTAGCCGTTGAGGAAGACGGTCAGCGACTTGGCGTAGCTGGCGCCCCAGTTGCGCTTGGTCATCTCCTCCCCGGCCGGGGTGAACCAGGCGATGTCGGTGAGGTCGTCGAAGCCGCCGGAGGCGGACACCGGGCGCCCGTGGAAGAACCGCCGCCGCCGGAACACCGGGTGGTCGCGGCGCAGCCAGACCATGCCCTGGGTGAACTCCAGCAGCCGCGCCTGCGGTCCGTCGCCCTCGGGCCAGTGCACCCAGGTGAGCTCGTTGTCCTGGCAGTAGGCGTTGTTGTTGCCCAGCTGGGTGCGGCCGAGCTCGTCGCCGTGCGAGAGCATCGGCACGCCCTGGGAGAGCATCAGGGTGGCGATGAAGTTGCGCTGCTGGCGCGCCCGCAGCTCCTCGACGGCCGGGTCGGCGGTCGGGCCCTCGGCGCCGCAGTTCCAGGAGCGGTTGAAGGACTCGCCGTCGCGGTTGTCCTCGCCGTTGGCCTGGTTGTGCTTCTCGTTGTAGGAGACGAGGTCGCGCAGGGTGAAGCCGTCGTGGCAGGTCACGAAGTTGATGGAGGCGATCGGGCGGCGCCCGTCGTCCTGGTAGAGGTCGGAGGAGCCGGTGAGCCGGGAGCCGAACTCGGCGAGGGCGGCGTTCTCGCCGCGCCACAGGTCGCGCACGGTGTCCCGGTACATGCCGTTCCACTCCGTCCACAGCGGCGGGAAGTTGCCGACCTGGTAGCCGCCCTCGCCGAGGTCCCAGGGCTCGGCGATCAGCTTGGCCTGGGAGACCACCGGGTCCTGCTGGACCAGGTCGAAGAAGGAGGAGAGCCGGTCCACCTCGTGGAACTGCCGGGCGAGGGTGGCGGCGAGGTCGAATCTGAAGCCGTCCACGTGCATCTCGGTGACCCAGTAGCGCAGCGAGTCCATGATCAGCTGGAGCACGTGCGGGCTGCGCATCAGCAGGCTGTTGCCGGTGCCGGTGGTGTCCTCGTAGAAGCGCTGGTCCTGGGCGAGGCGGTAGTAGGAGACGTTGTCCAGGCCGCGCAGTGAGAGCGTCGGGCCGAGGTGGTTTCCCTCGGCGGTGTGGTTGTAGACGACGTCGAGGATCACCTCGATCCCGGCCGCGTGCAGCGCCTTGACCATCGACTTGAACTCCTGCACCTGCTGGCCGCGGTCGCCGGTGGAGGAGTAGGAGGAGTGCGGGGCGAAGAAGCCGACGGTGTTGTAGCCCCAGTAGTTGGCCAGCCCCAGGTCCCGCAGCCGGTGGTCGCGGACGAACTGGTGCACCGGCATCAGCTCGATCGCGGTGACGCCGAGCTTGGCCAGGTGCTCGATCACCGCCGGGTGGGCCAGGCCCGCGTAGGTGCCGCGGATCTCCTCGGGGATGCCCGGGTGCAGCCGGGTGAGGCCCTTCACGTGGGCCTCGTAGATGACGGTGCGGTGGTAGTCGGTGCGCGGCGGTCGGTCGGTGCCCCAGTCGAAGTACGGGTTGATCACCACCGAGTGCATGGTGTGCGGGGCGGAGTCGAGGTCGTTGCGGCGCTCTGGCGCGCCGAAGTGGTAGCCGTAGACCGACTCGTCCCAGTCGATGTGCCCGCTCATCGCCTTGGCGTACGGGTCCAGGAGCAGCTTGGCGCTGTTGTGCCGCTGGCCCAGCCCCGGGTTGTACGGTCCGTGCACGCGGAAGCCGTAGCGCTGGCCGGGCTGGACGCCCGGGAGGTAGGCGTGCCGGACGAAGGCGTCCGTCTCGCGCAGCTCGACCGCCGTCTCGGAGCCGTCCTCGGCGAGCAGGCACAGCTCGATGCGGTCGGCGCTCTCGGAGAACACGGCGAAGTTGGTACCGGCCCCGTCGTAGGTGGCGCCGAGGGGGTAGGGCGTACCGGGCCAGACCTGCATGACTCCCCAACTTCCTTGCTGCAGACGGAAACTGCCGTGTAGTCCGACGATAGGTCCGGCAGCCTGCCCGGACCCGGACGCTCTCCTGCCCGGCCGGGCGGCCGGACATGTGCGGCGCTCGCGCGCCGTGACGCAGAGCACAGCCCGCAATACTTCCCGAGCCCTTCCCCGGCGGCGGGGAGAACCGGCCCGGGTTGGTCCGAACGAGTGTCCGGCGGGCATTCGTGTGAAGAGTGGTGCCGGTGGTGCGGGGCCCGGTGGCGCCGCAGGTGCGGGCCCCGGCGGCCCTGCCGGTAGGGGCGGAGCCCTCGGGCATACGGCTGCGGTCGGCTCTCGGCGGGCAGTACCCTTGATCGTCCGGCCGCCCCGGCCGACCCGGCGGACTGCCGACGGGCAGTCAACGGCCCCGGGGCAGAACGAAGACGACCAGACGAGGTGGCGCATGGTGTTCCCCGCCGGCGGCCGCGGCTCCGGGCCCGACGGCCCCGGCCGGGGCGCGGCCCGCAGCGAGGCGCCCACGGTCGTCATGCGCCCCACCCTGACCGGCCGCTCGCTGGTGCCCGCCCAGAGCGGCCCGGTCGAGATACCGGCGCTGGCCTGGTCGGCCGCCGAGTGGGAGGACTCCTACCAGCGGGTGCGGATGTCCGGCCGCGCCTACGTCTGGCTCAACCTGGTCGAGCAGCGGCTGCGCTCCCTCGTCGACGAGGTGCTGCACCCCATCTACGCCCCCGCCCACGGCGAGGACTGGGTCACCGCCGCCGCCGGACCGGCCGGCGAGGAGTGGGCCCACCGGGCCGGGGCGGTGCGCGAGGTCAGCCGCCGCAAGGGCTACCTGCTCGACCCGGCCGACGACGACCCGCTCGTCTTCCTCACCCTGCCCCAGCTGCGCGAACTGATGGTCCAGCACTGGCCCTGCTTCGAGCCGTACCTGGCCGACCGGCGCGAGATCGAGCTCGCGCTGGACGAGCTGGAGGTGGCCCGGCACGTGGTGTCCCGCAACCGGGTGCTCACCCAGACCGTCCTGGCCCAGACCGAGCGGGCCGCCGCCCGGCTGCTGGCCGTCCTGGACGGCGGCGCGGGCGGGGTGCCCGCCGACGTGGTGGAGTCCCTGGTCGCCGGCCGGTACGCGGACGTGGTCGCGGTGCACGCCGACCGGGTCCGGCTGCAGCGCGACCTGCCGGTGGAGGACCTGCTGGACGGCGCCCGGCGCCTCGACGCGCTCGGCATCGGCCTCGGCATGCTCTGCCAGAACTACACCGGCAAGCGCCTGGTGCGGCTCGCCGGGGAGGGCTGCCGGGTACGGCTGCTGTTCCTCAATCCGGCGAGCAGCGCGGTGCGCCGACGCGAACGCGAACTCGGCCTCGGGCGCAGCGAGTTGTCCCGCTCAATCGAGATGAACATCATGCACGTGCGCAGGGTCCGGGCCCGGCTGCGGGACCAGGGCGGCTTCGAGATCCGGGTCTTCGACGAGACCCCGCGCTTCACCGCCTACCTGGTCGAGGGCCCCCGGACCACCGGCCAGGCGGGCGGACGCCGACAGGGCCGCGACCTCGGCGTCATCCAGCCCTACCTGCGCCGCTCCCGGGGAATGGAGTCCCCGGCGCTGGTGCTGCGCGGCGGCGCCGGCCAGCAGCCCGGAGGCACCGAACCGGGACTGCTGGAGGTCTACCGCGAGGAGTTCGAGGGGGTCTGGGCGGACTCCCGGCCGGTGTCCTGAGGGCGGCTCGGCGAGGCCGCGCCGCGAGGTTCGGATCGTGAGGCCGCGGCGTGAGGTCGCGGCGTGAGGTCGCGGCGTGAGGTTCGGATCGTGAGAAACGCCCTGGTCGCAGCGGCGGCAGGGCTGCCAGACTGCGGACCGTGAACAAGCCCCCCGCCTGGACCCTGGTACCCGCCGCGCTCGCCGACCTCGAACGCATCACCGACCTCAAGGACCGGGTCATGCGCGCCGACCTGGAACGCCTCGGCCGCTGGGACCCGGACCGCTCCCGCCGGCGGGTGGCGGACTCCTTCTCCACCAGGTGGACGTCCGTGCTGCTGGCCGACGGCACCTTCGCGGGCTCCGTCACCGTCCGCCCCGACGAGCGGGGCGGGCGCCACCTGGAGCTGTTCTACCTGGCCCCGCACCTCCAGGGCCGCGGCCTCGGCACCGCCGTGCTGCGCCACCTCCTCGCCGAGGCCGACGCCGCCGGGGAGCCGGTGCACCTCGTCGTCCTGCAGGGCAGCGCCGCCCGGCGGCTGTACGAGCGGCACGGCTTCACCGTCGTCCACGAGGACCGGATCGACGTCCACATGTACCGCCCGGCCCCCGCACCCACCCCCGCCACCACCCCGGAACAGGCGCGCACCCGCCTTCAGGACTGGGCCGCCCTGTGGAGCACCGGCGCCGCCGCCGGCCGTGCGGTGATCGACGCGGCCTGCGAGGCGCTGGTCGCCGGGCTCGACGGCCCGGCCCTGCGCGAACTGGCCGCCTGCGAGTACGGCGACGCCTCCACCGACCTGGAGACGCTGCTGCCGCCCGCGCTGGCCGAGCAGGGACTGGTCTTCCACCCGTACGGGAGCGACTCCGCCGACCGGGCCGCGCTGCGGACGCTCGCCGCGCGCTTCCTGGACGGGGAGCTGACGCCCCGGGGGCTGACCCGCGCCGTCCACCAGCGGTTCGGGCACGGGCTGGACGCGGCCGACCCGCTCTCGTGCCTCGATGACGACTACGACCTCCTCGGCGCCACCACCCGCACCCGTGAGGAGCTCGACGCCGAGGTCCTCGCCGAGGCGCGCCGGCTGGTGCGGTAGCGGTTCTCCCGCCGGTCCCGGAGGGAGCCACACGGCTCCGGACGCTCCGGGGCGCGC
Organism: Kitasatospora sp. NPDC023120; assembly: GCF_055560835.1. NCBI lineage: Bacteria > Bacillati > Actinomycetota > Actinomycetes > Kitasatosporales > Streptomycetaceae > Kitasatospora > Kitasatospora sp. NPDC023120. Next base: position 90,814 of record NZ_JBVHHY010000009.1, read on the forward strand.
AGGCCGGACGGCCGGTGACCGGCCCGCCCCTGCGACCGCGACCGGCACACGCCTCCCCGCCCGCCGGGTGGGGGTGCGGCCGGGGGCGTGGGCCGGGTTGTCGGTGGGGCGGGTGATGATAGGGGCTGTTTCGAGAGGCAGGACGGAAGGACACACCTGATGAGCTGGTGGCAGCAGCCACTGGTCGGCTTCGACCTGGAGACCACGGGCACCGACCCGGCCGTGGACCGCATCGTCACGGCCGCGCTCGTGGACACGGTCGGGGCCGCCCGGGTGGGGGCCGCGCACTGGCTGCTCGACCCCGGGGTGCCGATACCCGCCGAGGCGGAGGCGATCCACGGGATCGGGGACGAGGTGGCGCGGAGCAAGGGGCGGCCGGCGAAGGAGGCGGTGGAGGAGATAGCCGCCGCGCTGTGCGAGCGGATCGCCGCCGGGCGGCCGGTGGTGGCGTTCAACGCGCCGTTCGACCTGTCGCTCCTCGACGCCGAGCTGCGCCGGTACGGACTGGCGACGCTCGCGCAGCGCATGGGCGGACCGGTCGGGCCGGTGCTGGACGCGCTGGTGATCGACCGGGCCGTGGACAAGTACCGCAAGGGCTCGCGGACCCTGCAGCGGGTCTGCGAGGTGTACGGGGTGGAGCTGACGGACGCGCACGAGGCGGGCAGCGACGCGCTGGCCGCCGTCCGGGTCGCCGTCGCACTGGCCGGGCGCTACCCGGCCGAGGTGGGGGAGGTGGCGCCCGCCGAACTGCACCGGCGGCAGATCGACTGGTACCACGACTGGGCGCAGGGCCTGCAGGCCTGGCTGCGCCGCGGCAAGGACCCGCAGGCGGTGGTCGACCCGCGCTGGCCCGCCCGCTAGCGGGCGGGGCCCGGGTCTTCCGCGAACGGCGGGGCCTTCGCCCCCGCCGAGGCCGCCCACCCGGGCCCGGGCGGGCGGCCTCGGCGGGCCGCCGGCTGCGGGAGTCACTGGATGTCCAGGCCCACCGGGTGCGTCAGGTCCACCGGGCAGGTGAAGACGTGCAGTTCGCCGAACCGTCCGACGGACAGGTCCGGGTCACCGCCGCTGTCCACGGTGAAGAGGTGGACCATTCGCGCGCCGCAGCCGCAGTCGATCGGGACCAGGTCGGTGGAGTGCCAGGACGGCCAGCCGCCGAGCTTCCAGCCGTCCGCGCAGGACAGGGCCCGGTGGTACTCCAGGCCGAACTGCCGCGCGAACTCCTCGGCGGAGTCGTGGAGTTCGCCGGGCAGCTCGTCCTGGTCGGGCAGGTCCAGGATCTGCTCGGGGCGCAGCGCGCAGGGCGTCGGCAGGTACGTCCCGTCGCTGCGCCGGGGCGCCGGGGGCGCGGCGGGGGCGAGGTCGGCGGCGCGCTGCCAGTGGAGTTCGACGTTCGGGCCGTAGTAGTAGCGCGTGTTCGGAAGGTCGTCGTGGTCGTTGGGGCACCAGAGCACCTGGAGCCGGTCGGTGCCCTGCGGCCAGGGCAGGTGCGGGGCGTCCTCGGCGCGGACGTACGCGAGGGGCACCATGGCCGTGCCGGCGGCGGGCCGCTCGGTGACCTTCCGGTGGGTCTGCCAGTTGACCAGGTCGAGGGATCCGGCGTCGCCCATGATCCGGCGCTGCTCGGCGGCCTCCTCCGCGGTGAGGACGTGCGCGCCACCGCCGGCCCTGGCCCGTTCCCGCACCGCGCGGTCGATGGACTCCCAGATCGCGCGGTCGGCTTCGGGGACGTCCTGGTACTCGTCGTCCAGGTGCCGGGCGGTGCAGTGCGGCCAGGGCCGGTCGGCCGGCCACAGCGCCGGGCCGCCGATCCGGCTCGCCTGCGGGTCGGGCGTCGCGGCGTACGGATGGAGCAGGGTGGCGGGCCGCAGGTACGGGGCCAGTCCCGGTACGGCGGCGACGAGTTCGGCGGGGGTGGGGCTGCTGTCGGTCACCCGCACACCCTAGGGCCATGCTCCGTCAGGCCGTCAGGCCGCCGGGAAGTCGAAGGTGTACCCCTGGGCGACCAGCCAGGGGAGCAGCTGCCTGAGTGCGGCGACGGTCTGGCCGCGGTCGCCGCCGCCGTCGTGCAGCAGGATCACGCCGCCCGGCTTGAGCTGCTTCTGCACGGTGGAGACGATGGCCGGCACGCCGGGGCGGGACCAGTCGCGCGGGTCGACGGACCAGCCGAGCGAGGACATCCCGAGGCCCGCGGTGATGTTCTCGTTGTCGGCGTTGAAGCCGCCGCCGGGGGCGCGGAACCAGCCGACCTCGGTGCCGGGGCCGCCGGCCTGGACGATCATGTCCCGGGCGGCGGTGATCTCGTACACGGCCTTGTCGTGCGGGAGTTTCGCGAAGGGCTGCGGGTGGTGGACGCTGTGGTCGCAGAGCCGGTGCCCGGCGGCCAGGATGCGCTTGACCACGGCCGGGTTGGCGGCGGCGTTCTGGCCAATCTCGCAGAAGGTGGCCTTGGCGTGGTACTGGGCGAGCAGGTCGAGGATCGGGCCGGTCGCGGGGCCGGGGCCGTCGTCGAAGGTGAGCGCGACGGTGCGGCCGCCGGAGGCGGCGGTGCCGATCACCGCGCCCGCCCCGGGGTGCCCGGGCGGGGTGGTGGGCGGTGCGGACGGCGGGGTGGACGCCGCGGGGGAGGACGGCGCGCCGGGGGAGGAGGAGTCCGGCGCCTTGGGCGTGCGCGGCTTCACCGGGACGGCCGGGGAGGACGCGGCGGACCGGACGGACGGGGACGAGCCCCCCGGGGCGGGCGGCATCCCGTCGGAGCCGGGCGCCGGCGCGATGGTGGCCGCCGCCGTCCCGCTCGGCTGCGCGGCGACCGGCGGCCGGGCCGCGGTGCTCGGCGACTGCAGGGCTCCGCTGGCGGTCCCGCACGCGGTCAGCCCCAGGACGGCGGCCACCGCCACGCAGCCCGCGATCAGTCGACGCCGGGAGCGGGACGGGGTCGGGGCGGAGGGGCGGCGGGCGGTCCGGTGCATGGCGGCGGCTCCTGGGGCGCGAGTGCGGTGCCGATCCCTCGGGCCGGGATGACTGTCCGATAGGACGCCCACCGTACGTGCCCCGGTTGCGCGCCGGACCCCTGCCCGCCAAGACTCTTCTCACACCCGCCCCGGCTGGCGTCCGCCCGCCGACGGCGGTAGCGGACCCCGTCAGAACGGGTACCAGCGCACCTCGGTGGCGCCGTCCCGCAGCGAGTCGACCCGCCGCCGGAACTCCGCCTGCGCGGCCGGGTTGCTCGCCGCCTGCTGCGCCACCCAGGAGGCGCTGGCGGTCTCCCGGGCGCCGCGCAGCACCGTGAAGCCGGGCCACTCGCGCACGTCCCAGCCGTACGCCTCGGTGAACGCGCGGTACTCCTCGCCGGGCACGCCGTAGCGGTCGTGGGCGAGGGCGAGGACCACCAGGTCGTGCTCGCGCAGGTCGTTGGCGACGAACTCGAGGTCGAGCAGGACCGGCCCGTCCGGGCCGACGTGGACGTTGCGCGGCAGCGCGTCGCCGTGGATCACGCCGGGGTGCAGCCGCGGGGCGAGGTCGGGCAGGGCGGCCTCGAAGGCGTCCCGGCGGTGGCGCAGGAAGGCGACGTCCGCGGGGTCGACGTGCCCCTCGGCGGAGGCCAGCCAGCGCTCGACCGGGGCCAGCAGGTCGCGCCGGCCGAGCGGCACGGGCGGCACCGGCAGCCGGTGCAGGGTGCGCAGCAGCGGGGCGAGGTCGACCGGGCGGGCGGGGCGGACGGCGGGGGCGAGCCGGTGCCAGAAGGTGACCGGGTGCCCGTCGGCCAGCTGCGGCTCGGGCGCCACCGCGTCGTACGGGTGCACCACCGGGACGCCCTGGCCGGCCAGCCAGTGGGCGACGGTCAGCTCGCGGTGCGCCCGGTCGTACAGTTCGGGGCCGCGGCCGACCTTGGCGACCACGGCCGGGTCGCCGAGGTCGAAGACGGCGTTCTCGCCGAGCGCGAGCAGCCGGGCGTCACCGGGGCCGGGCAGTCCGGCGGACTCGCAGGCGTGGGCGAGCAGCAGCCGGGCGCGGCCCTCGTCGAAGGGGATCATGACTGGGCTCCGTTCCGGCGGTGGTCACCCGGGAGGCCCCGGACGGTGATCATCATGACGCACGGACGCCGGGCCCCGCGCGCTGCGGGGCCCGGCGTCGTCCGCGTCGCCGGCGTCCGACGGGTCAGCCGGTCCGGCGGCTCAGACCTCGACCCGCCGGTGCCGTGCCCCCTCGGCCGCGAGGGCGAGGGCGGGAGCGGGGGCGGGGGCGGCGGGCTGCCCGTGCAGGGTGCTCGCGGCGCCGAGCGGCGGGACGGACTCGCCGTGCGAGAGGTCCGGCAGCCAGTGCAGCCAGCGCGGCAGGTACCAGTTGCGGTCGCCGAGCAGGCTCATCACCGAGGGCAGCAGCACCGCGCGGATCACCGTCGCGTCGATCAGCACCGCCACCGCCAGGCCCACGCCCATCTGCTTCATCGCCTGCATGGACAGGGTGCCGAACACCGCGAACACCGCCACCATGATCACCGCGGCGCTGGTGACCACCCCGGCCGTGGAGCGGATGCCGTGGGCGATCGCGGTCCGGGTCGGCAGCCCGCGGTCGTGGCCCTCCTTGATCCGGGAGACCACGAACACGTGGTAGTCCATCGAGAGCCCGAAGAGGATCACGAAGAGGAACAGCGGCACCCAGGACTCCACCGCGCCGACCCCGGCGGTGCCCAGCAGCGAGGCGCCCACGCCGTGCTGGAAGACCAGCGTCAGCACCCCGTACGCGGCGCCCACCGAGAGCAGGTTGAGCACCACGGCGGTGCCGGCCACGGCGATCGAGCGGAAGGAGGTGAGCATCAGCAGGAAGGCGAAGGCGACCACGAAGCCGAGGACCAGCGGCATCGAACCGGTCATCCTGGCGTTGAAGTCGTACGAGCCGGCGGTGCGCCCGGTGACCGGGGCCTCCGTGCCGGGCACCTTGAGGACGGTCGAGGGCACCAGGTCCTCACGCAGGGTCTTCAGCGCGTCGTTGCTGGTGGCGTTGTTGCCGGTGCCGTTGAGCGGGATGTCGACGGTGGCGACGTTCCGGTCGGCGTGCACGGCGACCTCCACCGGGCCGTGCATCCGCCCACTGGCCAGTGCCTTCGCCTTGAGGTCGGCGATCGCGGCGGTCATCGCGGGGGAGTCGATGTCGGCGGCCTTGATGACGACGGTGGCCGGGGCCGGGCTGCCGGGGAAGGCGGCCTCGATCTTCTGCGAGGCGGCGACCAGCGGGTTGCCCGCGGGCAGCTGCTGGCGGAAGGTCAGGTTGGCGGTGTGCATGGTGAGCAGCGGCGCGGCCAGGGCGAGCAGGAAGGCCCCGGCGAGTACGGTGGCGGCCAGCGGGCGGCGCAGCACCGGGGTCAGCAACGCGTTCCAGAAGCGTCCGCCAGGGCCCGCGGCGTCCGGGCGGCGGAGCTTGGCGAGGAGGGGCACCCGGCCCTTGTCGACCCGGTCGCCGAGCATCGACAGCAGGGCGGGCAGCACGGTGAGCGAGCCGAGCACGGCGGTGACCACGACCACGATGGTGGCGAAGGCCATCGCCCGGAAGTCGGCGATCCCGGTGAGGAACATGCCGGCCATGGCGACCACCACGGTGACGCCGGAGACCAGCACCGCCCGGCCGCTGGTGGCGGCGGCCACCGCCAGCGAGGTCCGCGCGTCGCGCCCGGCGGCCCGCTCCTCGCGCTCGCGGCGCAGGTAGAAGAGGCAGTAGTCGACGCCGACGGCGAGGCCGACCAGCAGCATCACCGAGCCGGCGTCGTTGCTGGTGTGCAGCAGGCCGCTGCTCAGCGCGACCAGCCCGCCGGCCGCGACGAAGGCGGTGAGCGCGAGCACCACCGGCAGCACGGCGGCGACCAGCGCGCCGAAGGCGATCAGCAGGATGCCGAGGGCGAGCGGCACGGCCGTCCACTCGGCGCGGGCGAAGTCGTCCTTGAACTGGTCCTGGATCCACTTGCCGGAGCTGGCGTCGCCGAGCTCGACCACGGTCAGCCCGGGGTTCTTCCGCTGCACGCCGGCCACCGCGTCCATCACGCTCTGGACGCCCGCGAGCGCCTCGTCCCGGTCGCCCTTGAGCGTCACCAGGACGAGCACGGAGTGGCCGTCCCGGGAGACCGCCTTGGTGTCGTACGGCGAGCGGACCTCGGCGGCCCTGCCGGTGCCGTCGACGGCGGCGACCACCTGGCCGACGGCGGCCCGGAAGTCGGGGTCGTCGGCGCTGCGGGTGGCGCTCTGGACCAGGACGGTCTCGCCGGACGGGCTCTTCAGCCCGGCCTCGTCGAGGATCCGCGCGGCCCGGGCGACCTGCCCGGGCATCGACTCGGCCTCGGTCACCTTGGTGCTGCCGTGCATGCCGCCGAGGACGGTGGCCAGCACGACGAAGAGCAGCCAGCCGAAGACGGCGGTCTTCCGGTGCCGGGCGCTCCAGGCGCCCATCGCGGCGGCCATGCCGAGTCCGGCCCGCGCTGCTCCGGGCTGCGCGGGTCTGTTCTTCGCTGGGCTGTTCTGCACGGGCTTCACGGGAGGTCCCCCCTGGGAGAGCGGCGTTCGTCGCCGGACGGGAGCGGGCGGCGGCTCCCTGGTCACGGGTACCGCCGGCCGCTGCGCGCCGGGTGCGGACCGGCGCCCAACCGACAGTAGGGAAGCGGCGATTGAGCGGTAATCCGGCTGGCGGGTGACCGCTCCCTGGTGCTCTCCTCGGGGGCGGGGTGGGGTTTTCCCTACCCCCCGACCCCGAGAACTCCACCTAGGGGGTAGGGGACGCAACTCCACCCTGAGGGGGAGGAGACTCCACCCGGAGCACGAGGTCAACGGGGTTGCGCTCGGGAGAAACTGGGTCGGGGCCGTTTCGGGGGGCCCCGCACGGGGGTTGGAATACGGGGGCTCCTTGCCGGGCGGCAAGCAAGTACTCGTAAGATGATGCCCCAAGCCACTTACCTGCCGACCGGCAAGGGCATGCCTGCGTGCATGCCCGGACCGGTCCTGCCGTCGCCCAGTGCCCCGTCCCCCTCAGGGCTGCGGTGAACCATGCCCAGGAGGCATCGAGCATGTTCCACCGACTAGGACACTTCGTCGTTCGCCGTGCGTGGTGGGTGATCGCCGCGTGGGTCGTCGCGATGATCGCCATCGTCGCGACGGCGCCGAAGGTCACCTCCCAGACGGACGAATCCGCATTCCTGCCCAAGCACTACGAGTCCATCCAGGCGGCGCAGCTCCAGGAGCAGGCGTTCCCGTCCAGCTTCACGCCGTCCGCGCTGGCGCTCTTCGAGCGCAACGACGGTGGCCCGCTGAACAGCGACGACAAGGCCGCGATGGCCAAGATCGTCCAGGGCCTCACGGACAAGAAGATCGAGGCCGTCGAGAAGATCATCCCGGTCGGTGAGCAGACCACGTCCAAGGACGGCAAGTACGCGCTCGCCCCGATAGCCATCGACAAGACCAAGCAGCAGGACCCCAAGGCGTTCGGGGATGTCGCCAAGCAGCTCCGCGAGGAGGGCAAGGCACTCGCCTCGGGCACCAACGTCAAGTTCCAGCTCGGCGGCGCCGCCGCACAGTCGCTGGACCAGCAGGAGGCCTCCGGCTCGGCCGACGCCCTCATCGGGATGGCGACGATCGTCCTGGTCGCGATCATCGTCGGGCTGATCTTCCGGAGCATCCTGGCCGGCATCCTGCCGCTCCTGGTCTCGCTCGTGGTCGCCATGCCGACCGCAAACGGCCTGATCAACTACGCCACCAAGGCCTTCGGCCTCGAGACCACCCCCGTCCTCTCGGCGATCCTGATCGTCGTCGTGCTCGGTGTCGGCACGGACTACTTCCTCTTCCTGGCGTTCCGCTACCGCGAGCGGCTGCGGGCCGGTGACGACCGCAAGGAGGCCGTGGCCAACGCGGTCGGGCGGGTCGGCGAGGCGATCGCCTCGGCCGCCGGCGCCGTCACCGTCGCGTTCGCCGTGCTGATCCTCTCCAGCCTGGGCATGTTCAAGGCCCTCGGCCCCGCCCTGGCCATCGCCGTCGTGGTCACCGCCTTCGCCTCGCTCACCCTGGCCCCCGCGCTGCTCGCGGTCATCCCGGCCCGTGCCGTGTTCTGGCCCGGCAAGAAGTGGATGCGGGAGCCGAACGACGCGCGTTTCGCCGCGCTCGGCCGGATGGTGCAGAAGCGCCCGGCCGTGGTCGCGATCGCCTCCGGCGGCGTGCTGCTGGCGCTGTCCGCCGGCGCCCTGAGCTACAACGGCACCTTCGACCTGGCGGGCAGCTCCATGCCCAAGGAGAAGGAGTCGATGGTCGTCCAGGACAAGATGATCAACGGCTTCTCCGCCGGTGCGGCCGACCCGACCCACGTCTACCTGACCAACACCAGCGGCGCCAAGCTCGACCCGGGGGCGTTCGAGTCCTACGCCGCCAAGCTCGGCGGGGTGCCCGGAGTGGCCCAGGCCGCGCCGAAGCCCCAGCTCAGCGCGGACGGCGTGACGGCCGACTTCACCGTCATGCTCACCCACAAGCCGGACAGCAACGAGGCGATCGACACCCTCACGCAGCTCCGGGAGGTCGCGCACGACCAGGTGCCGGCAGGGACCTCGGCGAAGGTCGGCGGCCTGACCGCCGTCTACAAGGACATCAACCTCGCGATGAGCCACGACTACAAGCTGGTCTTCCCGATCGCGGGTCTGCTGATCCTGCTCATCCTCGCCCTGCAGCTGCGCAGCGTGGTCGCCCCCTGGTACCTGATGGCCTCGGTGGGCCTCGGCTTCACCGCCACCCTCGGCGCCACCACGCTGCTCTTCCAGAACATCGGCGGCGAGACCGGCCTGATGTTCATGCTGCCGATCCTCATCTACCTCTTCGTGGTGGCGATCGGCACCGACTACAACATCCTGATCATCGCCCGCCTCCGCGAGGAGGCCCGGGAGGGCCGCAGCCCGCGTGACGCGGCGCGCGAGGCACTGCGCCACGGCGGCCCGACCGTTGCGGCGGCCGGCTTCATCCTGGCGGCGTCGTTCGCGACCTTCATGCTCGCGGGCAACGTCTTCATGCTGGAGTTCGGCTTCGCGATGGCCTTCGGCATCATCCTGGCGGCCTTCGTGATGGCGATGTTCTTCACCCCGGCGCTCACCGCGCTGATCGGCAACAAGGCCTGGTGGCCCGGCCACGGCGCCGACCCCGGCCACGGCCACGGCGAGGGTCCGGCCCCGCTGGCGGGCGCGCACGGCGTGCCGGAGCCGGCCGGCCGGCGCTGATCCCGATCCGGCCCGGGTCGGTCCCGGGCCGGGCCACAGGCGGCGCCCCGCTTCGGCGGGGCGCCGCCTGCCCGTTTGCCGGGGGCGCCAAACGTGATCTGTTCAGCGGAAAATCCCCGGTCGCTCGGGGTGGCACCGTGCTACAGTCGAGTCAGTTGCAGTTTTGGTTCCCATGAACGTGTATGTGCGCCTGCTGGTTCCAACCAACAGGCGCATTTGTTTTGTCCGGTGTTTCAGTCTCCGGATGGGGATCGCGGCTACTTGGGGATTCACGAGGTGTGGATCCCTGATGCCCCAGTATGAGGAGACGGTTATGGCTACCGGCACCGTGAAGTGGTTCAACAGCGAAAAGGGCTTCGGCTTCATCGAGCAGGATGGTGGCGGCGCTGACGTCTTCGCCCACTACTCGAACATCCAGGCTCAGGGCTTCCGTGAGCTGTTCGAGGGCCAGAAGGTCGAGTTCGACGTGACCCAGGGCCAGAAGGGCCCGCAGGCCGAGAACATCCAGATCATCGGCTGACGTCAGCCTCCACGCTGACTCGCGATCATCGCGAAGCGGGGGCCCGCACCGCACGGTGCGGGCCCCCGCTCATGCCGCCGTACGGCCGGGGCGGCGAAATCCTTTCCGACGGCCGACCAGCCCGCAGCGCGGGCTGCCGACCGACGGACGGAGATCCCGTGACCACCCCTGCCCGCCCGCCGCGCGACCGCGGCCCCCGCAGCACCGACCGCAGCGCCCGCGGCACCGACCAGGCCCGCCGGGCCGCGGGCGGCGAGCGCCCGCGCAAGCCGCGCAGCCGCGGCGCGTCCCCCAAGCAGGGCGCCCCCAAGCAGACCCGCACCGCCGTGCCCGAGGCCACCGACTTCACCGTCGTCCAGGGCACCCCGTCCCGCCCCCCGGCGGCCACCTTCGCCGAGCTCGACCTGCCGAAGGGCATCCTCGCCGCGCTCACCCGCGAGGGCGTCACCGAGCCGTTCCCGATCCAGGGCGCCACGCTGCCCGACTCGATCGCCGGCCGCGACGTGCTAGGCCGCGGCCGCACCGGCTCCGGCAAGACCCTGGCCTTCGGCCTGCCGCTGCTCGCCCGCACCGCCGGGAGCCGCGCCGTCGCCCGGCACCCGCTGGCGCTCGTCCTGGTGCCCACCCGCGAGCTGGCCCAGCAGGTCACCGAGGCGCTCACCCCGTACGCGACCGCCGTCAACCTGCGGATCACCACCGTCGTCGGCGGCATGTCGATCAACCGGCAGGCCAACGCGGTGCGCCGCGGCACCGAGGTCCTGGTCGCCACCCCGGGCCGACTGGACGACCTGATCGGGCGCGGCGACGTCAACCTCTCCGACGTGGCGATCACCGTCCTGGACGAGGCCGACCAGATGGCCGACATGGGCTTCCTGCCGCAGGTCACCAAGCTGCTGGAGCAGGTCGCCGAGGGCGGACAGCGGATGCTGTTCTCCGCCACCCTGGACCGCAACGTCGACCGGCTGGTCAAGCGCTTCCTGAACGACCCGGTGACCCACTCGGTCGACCCGTCGGCCGGCGCGGTCACCACCATGGACCACCACGTCCTCCAGCTCGACCCGACCGACAAGGCGTCCGCCACCGCGCACATCGCCTCCCGCGACGGCCGCGTGATCATGTTCGTGCACACCAAGCACGGCGCCGACCGGCTCGCCAAGCAGCTGCTCGCCAACGGCGTGAAGGCCGCCGCCCTGCACGGCGGCAAGTCCCAGCCGCAGCGCAACCGGGTCCTCGACCAGTTCCGTGACGGCCACGTCTCCGCGCTGATCGCCACCAACGTCGCCGCGCGCGGCATCCACATCGACGGCCTGGACCTCGTCGTCAACGTCGACCCGCCGGTCGACCACAAGGACTACCTGCACCGCGGCGGCCGCACCGCCCGGGCCGGCGAGTCCGGTACGGTCGTCACCCTCGTGCTGCCCGAGCAGCGCCGCGAGGTCAACCGGCTGATGACGGTGGCCGGCATCCGCCCGACCGTCACCAAGATCCGCCCCGGCGACGCCGACCTGGCCCGGATCACCGGCGCCCGCACGCCGAGCGGCGTCCCGGTCACCCTGGCCGTGCCGGTGGTCCAGGCCGCCTCGGCGGCTCCGACCGAGGAGAAGCCGGGCGGCGCCAAGTCCGGCGCCCCGCGCCGCCGCCCCGGCAAGCGCTCCGGGCTGCCCACCGACGTCGACATGAACGGCAACCCGCGCCGCCCCCGCCCCAAGCAGCGGATGGGCGCCGCCGCCCAGGGCGACCGCCCGCAGGCGGCCGGCTTCATCGGCCGCTCCGCCGGGCGCGCCAAGCCCGGCAGCGGCTCCAAGTCCGGCTCCAACTACGGAACCGGGCGCCAGCGCCGCACGTTCGACTGACGTACCGCACACGCCTCGGGCCCCTGCACACGCAGGGGCCCGAGGCGTGTGTGCCGTCAGCCCGTCGCCACCGCGACCGCCGGGGACGGGGCCAGGGCGCGCAGCCGCTCCTCCGTCTCGGCGTCGCGCGGGGCCAGCACGACCAGCTGCAGGCCCTCGGCCGCCAGCAGCACGTGCTGGTCGATCCGCAGCACGCCCACCTCCTCGTGGTGGATGACCTTCTGCGTGCCGGTGCGCTCCGCCACCTGGTGCTCGTCCAGCCAGCGGTCCGCCTCCGGGTGCGCGTCGCGCACCTGCTGGATCATCCGGGCCAGTCGGCGCCCGACGGCCGTCGCCTCCCCGCCGCGCTCGGCGTAGGCGGAGCGCAGCTGCGCCAGAAGGCGGCGGGCGTGCTCCTCCCAGTGCTCCAGCCGGGCCCGGTGCACCCGGTTGCCGAACACCACCCAGACCAGGTTGCACCCCTCCGGCGGGCGGCCGCTCAGGCCGAACAGGGCGTCAGCGCCGGGGTTCCAGGCCCGGACGTCCCAGTTGGCGTCCATCACGAAGGCCGGTGCCGGCCACTGCGCGTGCATCAGCCGCAGCAGCGGGAGCGGCACGTCCCCCGGCGCGGCCACCTCGCCGTCCCGCGGGTGGCTGCCCGCCAGCCGGAACAGGTACGCCGTCTCCGCCCGGTCCAGCCGCAGCGTCCGGGCGAGGCTCGCCAGCACCTCCGGCGACGGGTGGATGTCCCGCCCCTGCTCCAGCCACGTGTACCAGGTCACCCCCACCCCGGCGAGCAGCGCCAGCTCCTCCCGCCGCAGTCCGGGCGTGCGCCGCCGCACCCCCGGCGCCAGCCCGACGTCCTGCGGCGTCACCCTCGCCCGGCGGCTGCGCAGGAAGCTCGACAGCGCCGTGCGGCGCTCCCGGGCGTCGTCCACGTCGACCATGTCCACCACGTCCCCCCGTCCTGACTGGTAGTCGAACTACCAGTATCCCCACGCACTGCTGCGGCCCGCCCGTCCGCGCGAGGCTTGGTCACGTCAACGGATCGCACGCGCAGAGGAATTCCGATGAGCAACCGTCAGCACCGTACTCTCCGCCGCACCCTGGTCGCGGCCGTATTCACCGCTCTCCTCGGTACGGCCGGCACGCTGCCCGCCGCGGCGGCCGCCGACTGCCCCACCCCGGCCGTCATCACCGGCCACGCGCCCACCCTGGTGCCCGAGGCGGGCGTCTGGGACGCCTCCCACCACCGCTTCCTGCTCGGCTCGCTGCGGCACGGCACCGTCACCGCCGTCGGCACCGACGGCAGCGTGCGGACCCTGGTGCAGGACCCCGCGCTGACCGAGATCGCCGGGCTGCGGATCGACCCCGTCCACCGCCGCGTCCTGGTCACCGACCTCGACAACGGCATCGGCGAGCGCAGCAGCGCCGCGACCCAGGGGAGGATCGCCGGGATCGGCGCCTACGACCTGGACACCGGCCGCCGCGTCTTCTACACCGACCTCGCCGCCGTCGCCGGAGACGGCGGCAGCCACCTGGCCAACGACATCGCGGTCGGCCCCGACGGCACCGCGTACGTCACCGACTCCTTCGCCCCGGTCGTCTACCGGGTGACGCCGGACGGCACCGCCTCCGTCCTGCTGCGCGACCCGCGCCTGGCCCCCGCCCCCGGGTCGTACGGCCTCAACGGGATCGTCCTCCGGGAGGGGCGCCTGGTCATCGGCAAGTGGGACGACGGCACGCTGTGGCAGGTCCCGCTGCGGAACCCGGCCGCCGTGCGGCGCGTCGAGGTGGCCGGCGGCGCGTCCCTGCTCCACCTCGACGGCCTGCTCGGCCGCCCGGACGGCTCGATCGCGGGCGTCACCAACGCCCTCTTCGGGGTCGGCCGCGACGCCGAGGTCGAACTGCGCTCCGACGACCACTGGCGCACCGCCCGGCTGACCGCCGTCCGCCCCTCCGCCGACCGCACCCCCACCGCCCCCGTCGCCGGCCCGGCGGGCAGCCTCTACCAGCTCTCCGGCGGTCTCGCCGAGGCCTCCTCGGGCCACCCGACGGACACCTTCACCCTCCGCCGGATCTGACCGGCCGAGGATCGAAGCAGACCACGGCCCGGCTCCCCCTTTGCGTGGGGGAGCCGGGTTGTGCGCATGTCCGGCCGGATCGGCGGCCCGCCCGGCCTGCCCGGGTCGTTCCGGAGCCATGACCTCGGCGAGCACGGCACCCCGGACCGCACGTGACCGAGGGCTCCTCGCTCAGGCCGTGAGCGCCGGAACCGCCGGTGCCGCGTGGCGGGCCTCGTCGTAGCGCCGCAGCAGCAGGGTGGCCAGTTCGGGGGTGGGGCCCAGGGGGTCGGCCACGGTGTCCGCCCCGGTCGACGACGCCGCGATGCGGTCCGGCAGGAGACCGGGGGCGAGCAGGTAGGGGGCGACCGCCGTGCGGGTGGCGCCCGCGGCGCGCAGGGCCGCGAGGGCGTCCGGGACGCGGGGCCCGGTTGCGGAGGCGTAGGCGACCTCGACGCCGGCCCAGCCCCGGGTGCGCCGCCACTCGGCGGCCACCGCGCGGGTCGCGGCGTCGGCGGCCGGGTCGGAGGAGCCCGCGGCGGCGAGCACCACGCCGGTGCGGGCGCGGACGGCGGGGGAGCCGGTGTCCAGCCCGGCCTCGGCGAGGCGGCGGTCCAGGGCGGCGAGCAGCAGCGGAGACGGACCGAGTACGTCCGCGACCGGCAGGCGGGAGCCGGCGGCGCGCAGGGCGGCGGGGATGTCGTGCTTGGCGTGGAAGGCCCGGTTGAGCAGCAGCGGGACGGCCACCGCGTCCGCGAGCCGTCCGAGCACCTGCGGGATCCGCGGCGCGCAGTGGTCCAGGTAGGCGGTGGCGACCTCGATGCCGGGCCGCTGCGCCCGCACCTCCTCGACGAGCGCGGCCACGGTCGCGGCGTGGCGCGGGTCGCGACTGCCGTGGGCGATGAGGAGGAGGGCGGGCATCAGCGGTACCTCACTTGCCGGTGGCCAGCAGACCGCGGTTGCGCAGCACCCGGCGCTCGACCGGGGTGAACACCAGCAGCTCGATGGCGATACCGACGAACAGGATCAGGACGATGCCGAGCAGCACCCCGGACATGTCGGAGAACTCGCGCTGGTCCTCCAGGAACCGGCCCAGCCCGCGGCCCAGTTCGGGGGAGGAGGCGACCAGCTCGGCGGCCATCAGCGAGCGCCAGGAGAACGCCCAGCCCTGCTTGAGCCCGGCCAGGTAGCCGGGCAGCGCGGCCGGGATCAGCACGTGCCGGGCGCCGGACAGGCCGGTGGCGCCGATGGTGCGCCCGGCCCGCAGGAACAGCGGCGGCACCTGGTCGATGCCGGCGACCAGCCCGTTGGCTATCGACGGGACGGCCCCGAGCAGGATCACCGCGTACATCATCGAGTCGTTGATGCCGAGCCAGATGACCGCGGCCGGCACCCAGGCCACCGAGGGCAGCGACTGCAGGCCCTGCAGGACCGGCCCGATCGCGGTGCGCACCGGCCGGACCCGGGCGACCACCAGCCCGATCGGAGTGCCGATGACCACGGCGAGCAGGAAGCCGGACAGGCCGCGCCACACGCTGGTCCAGATGATCGAGAGCAGCGTGCCCTGGTACCAGAGGTCCTGCGCGGAGCGCCAGACGTCCGCCGGGCTGGGCAGCTTGTACGAGGAGGTGAGGTGCAGGCTGTACGCCCCCTGCCACAGCGCGAGCACCACGAGCACGCCGATCAGGGGCGGCAGCGCCTTGCTGCGCAGCGCCTCGCCGAGGCTGCCGCGCTGGGCGGCGACGGCGTCGAGGGCGTCCAGGCCGGCGCCGACGTCGGCGGTGTCGGTGCCGGGCGCGGCCGCCTTGTCCAGGACGGGGGTGGTGTCAGTGCTGGCCATGGCGACGGATCTCCCCACGCAGTTCTTCGGTGATCTCGATGGACAGGTCGGCGACGCCCGCGGACTCGATGCGGCGCGGCTGCGGCAGGTCGATCCGCCACTCGCGGGCGACCCGGCCGGGGCGGGAGGAGAGCAGGACGACCCGCTGGGCCAGCCGTACGGCCTCGCGCACGTTGTGGGTGACGAAGAGGACGGACAGCTGCCGCTCGGACCAGATCCGGGTGATCTCGTCGTGCAGGACGTCCCGGGTGATGGCGTCGAGCGCGGCGAACGGCTCGTCCATCAGCAGGACCTTGCTGCCCTGGGCGAGCGCCCGGGCCATCGCCACGCGCTGGCGCATGCCGCCGGACAGCTCGTGCACCCGCTTGCCGTACGCGCCCTTCAGGCGGACGAGTTCGAGCAGCCGCTCGGCCTCGGGGCGGCGCTCGGGGCGGGGCAGGCCGGCCAGCTTGAGGGCGAGCTCGATGTTCTTCCCGGCGGTGAGCCAGGGGAACAGCGCGTGCTCCTGGAACATCAGGGCCGGGCGGCCGCCGGACACCTCGATGCTGCCGGCGGTGGGCTTGTCGAGGCCGGCGACCAGGTTGAGCAGGGTGGACTTGCCGCAGCCCGAGGCGCCGAGCAGGGTGACGAACTCGCCGGGCGTGACGTCGAGGGTGATGTCGTCCAGGACGTGGGTCTGCGCGCCGGGGCGGCCGAAGGACTTGTGCACGTGCGAGATCCGGACGGCGGGCGCGCCGCCGTGGGCGTCGGCGCTCGGGGCGTCCGCCGAGGTGGTCAGTGCCGGGGTCATCCGAGGCACCTCCTGCGTGAGTCGACTGGCTGGGGCAAGGGGCTTGGAGCCGGGGCCCGGGCCCCGCCCGTCCGGTGGGCATCGATCGGGGATCGACCGGGCGGGCGGGGCCGGACCGCGGAGCTGCGTGGCGCCGGGCTACTTGGCGCCGAGCCCGGCGTCCGGCACGGCGGCCTGGCCCTGGGCGGCGAGGACCTTGTTCAGCAGGGTGAGGTCGTAGATGCCGTTCAGGTTGGGCTTCTTGAGGAGCCCGGCGGTGACGGCGTGGTCGGCCTCGGCCTGCAGGGTGTTCGCCAGCGGGTCGTCCAGGAAGTCGATGTCGGCCCAGGCCGGGTCGAGGATCGCCGGCTCCAGCGCGTTGCCGGCCTCCTTCTTGATCGCCTCGTTGGCGTCGGCCTTGGCCTTGTCGGAGTCGGCCTTGATGAAGGCGTTGGTCTTCACCGAGCCGCGCAGCACGGCCTCCACCACGTCCGGGTGCTCCTTGAGGAACTTCTGCGAGACGATGATGTTGGTGATGACGAACTTCTTGTCCGGCCAGACGTCCTTCTCGTTGAGCAGGACCTTCGCGCCGAGCGTGACCAGCTTGGAGGCGGTGGGCTCGGGCACCCAGGCGCCGTCGATGGAGCCGGACTTGTAGGCGTCGGGGGTGACCTTGTTGTCGGTGCGCACCACCGAGACGTCGCCCGCGCCGGAGGCCGCGTCGACCTTGTAGCCCTTGCCCGCGAGGTAGTTGAGCAGTGCCACGTCCTGGGTGTTGCCCAGCTGCGGGGTGGCGATCTTCTTGCCCTTGAGGTCGTCCAGGGACGAGACCTTGTCCGGGTTGACCACCAGCTTGACCCCGCCGGAGGCCGAACCGCCGATGATCTTCAGCGACTTGCCGTCGGACTTGGTGTAGCCGTTGATCGCCGGGGAGGGGCCGATCCAGCCGATGTCGATCGAGCCCGCGTTGAGCGCCTCGATCTCGGCCGGGCCGGCGTTGAAGACCTGGGTCTTGACCTGGGTGGCCCCCAACTCCTTCTGGAAGATGCCCTCCTGGAGGCCGACCAGCGGGGTGCCGTGGGTCAGGTTGGCGAAGTAGCCGATCCGCACGGAGTCCGCGGACAGCTTCGCGCCGGAGTCCCCGGCGCCGGCCGCGGCGCCGGCCTTGGTGTCGGAGGACTTGTCGTCGGCCTTGGAGCCGTAGCCGCAGGCCGACAGCAGGGCCACCGCGGTCAGTCCGGCCGCGGCGGCAGCGGCGGTGCGTCTGATCCGGCCCACGTTGGGGCGGGTGCGGGTATGCGAGGACGGGCGGACGGGGTTCGGTGCCATGGTGGGTCCTGTTCGCGGACGGGCCGTCAGGAGGCGGTCCCGGGTGGACGGTCGGAAGGTGGTGCACGCGGCAGCGGAGTGCCGGGGCAAGCCGGGCGGCTGTGGGGGAAGACAGCCCGGTGACAGGGCGTTCTCAGCCCTGTCGGCCCGCACATCGGGTCAGGCCGCCCTGGCCGCTGCCGAGGGCGCCGCTGCCGATGCGGCCGCCTTCCTTGTCCATGCCCGAGAACGCCTCGCTGGGCATCAGACCCAGTCCTCCTCTTCGGGTGTGTCGGGTGCGTCGGTGGTGCGTACGGTCTCGAAGGCCTCGCCCGCCATGCCGGCGGTGAGGGTGGTGCCGTCGGCCGGGTCGATCAGCAGGAACGAGCCGGTGCGGCGGTTGTCGGAGTAGCTGTCGAGCGCGAGCGGCTCGGCGGTGCGCAGCTTGACGTGGCCGATGTCGTTGACGCTCAACCCCTCGGCGCCGGAGCGCTGTTCGAGGGTGTCGATGTCGATCCGGTAGGAGACCTCCTTGACCAGCGCGCGCACCGTGCGGGTGGTGTGCTTGAGCAGCACCTTGTCCCCGGCGCGCAGCGGCCGCTCGTTGAGGTGGCTGACGGTGGCCTCGATGTCCTTGGTCGGCGCGGGGGCCGGACCGGCGGCGACGAGGTCGCCGCGGGAGATGTCGAGGTCGTCGGCGAGCCGGACGGTGACGGACTGCGGCGCCCAGGCGATGTCGGTCGGGCGGCCGAGCGCGTCGATCCCGGCGATGGTGCTGGTGAGCCCCGAGGGCAGCACGGTGACGGTGTCGCCGACGCGCAGCACGCCGGAGGCCAACTGGCCCGCGTAGCCGCGGTAGTCGGGGTGCTCCTCGGTCTGCGGGCGGATCACGTACTGGACCGGGAAGCGGGCCGGCTCGTCGCTCGGGTCGCTGCCGACCGGCACCGTCTCCAGGTGCTCCAGCAGGGTCGGGCCGCCGTACCAGTCCATGTGCGCGGACGGCTCGACGACGTTGTCCCCGGCGAGCGCCGAGATCGGCACCGCCAGCACGTCCTTGACGCCGAGCGAGGCGGCGTAGGCGGTGAACTCCTCGGCGATGGCGGCGAAGACGGGCTCCGCGTAGCCGACCAGGTCCATCTTGTTGACGGCCAGCACGACGTGCGGCACCCGCAGCAGCGCGGCGACGGCGGCGTGCCGGCGGGTCTGCTCGACCACGCCGTTGCGGGCGTCGACCAGGACGACGGCGAGCTCGGCGGTGGAGGCGCCGGTCACCATGTTGCGGGTGTACTGCACGTGCCCGGGGGTGTCGGCGAGGATGAACCGCCGCCGCGGGGTGGCGAAGTAGCGGTAGGCGACGTCGATGGTGATGCCCTGCTCGCGCTCGGCGCGCAGGCCGTCGGTGAGCAGCGCGAGGTCGGGCGCCTCCTGGCCGCGGCCCAGGGAGACGCGTTCGACGGCCTCCAGCTGGTCGGCGAGCACGGACTTGGAGTCGTGCAGCAGACGGCCGACCAGGGTGGACTTGCCGTCGTCGACGGAGCCGGCGGTGGCGAAGCGCAGCAGCGAGGTGGCGGTGGCTTCCTGGGTGGTGCTGGTCATGGTTAGAAGTACCCCTCGCGCTTGCGGTCTTCCATCGCGGCCTCGGACAGCTTGTCGTCGGCGCGGGTGGCGCCGCGCTCGGTGAGGCGGCTGGCGGCGATCTCGGCGATCACGGCCTGGATGGTGGTGGCATCGGAGTCGACGGCCCCGGTGCAGGACATGTCGCCGACGGTGCGGTAGCGGATCAGCCGCCGCTCGACCGGCTCGCTGTCCTTCGGGCCGCCCCACTCGCCGGCGGTCAGCCACATGCCGCTGCGGGCGAAGACGTCGCGCTCGTGGGCGTAGTAGATCTCGGGGAGCTCGATGCCCTCGCGCTCGATGTACTGCCAGACGTCCAGCTCGGTCCAGTTGGACAGCGGGAAGACCCGCACGTGCTCGCCGACCGCGTGCCGGCCGTTGTAGAGCGACCACAGCTCGGGCCGCTGGCGGCGCGGGTCCCAGGCGCCGAACTCGTCGCGCAGCGAGAAGACGCGCTCCTTGGCGCGGGCCTTCTCCTCGTCGCGGCGGCCGCCGCCGAAGACCGCGTCGAAGCGGTTGGTCTCGATGGCGTCCAGCAGCGGCACCGTCTGCAGCGGGTTGCGGGTGCCGTCCGGGCGCTCGCGCAGCACACCGCGGTCGATGAAGTCCTGGACGTGGGCGACGTGCAGGCGCAGGTTGTGCTGCGCCACGACGCGGTCGCGGTAGGCGATGACCTCGGGGAAGTTGTGCCCGGTGTCGACGTGCAGGAGGGAGAAGGGCACCGGCGCCGGGTGGAAGGCCTTGAGCGCCAGGTGCAGCATGACGATGGAGTCCTTGCCGCCGGAGAACAGGATCACCGGGCGCTCGAACTCCCCCGCGACCTCGCGGAAGATGTGCACCGACTCGGCCTCCAGCGCGTCCAGGTGGGACAGCGCGAAGGGGGTGTCGTCGGCCTGCACCGTGTGCTGGGTCGCGGTGGTCATGCGAGGCCCCTCTCGGTCAGGAAGGCGTGCAGCTCTGCGGCGGACTCGGCGACCGCGCGGCCCTGCGTCTGCAGGCGCAGCTCCGGGCTCCGCGGGGCCTCGTAGGGGTCGTCCACGCCGGTCAGGCCGGCGATCTCGCCGGCCGCCTGCTTGGCGTACAGGCCCTTGACGTCGCGCTCGGCGCACAGCTCGACCGGGGTGGCGACGTGGACCTCCAGGAACTCGGTGCCGGCCGCGGCGTGCCGCTCGCGCACCGCGGCGCGGGAGTCGGCGAACGGGGCGATCACCGGGGCGAGCACCTTGACGCCGTTGGCGGCGAGCTTCTCGGCGACGAAGCCGATCCGGGTGACGTTGGTGTGCCGGTCCTCGCGGGAGAAGCCGAGGCCCTTGGAGAGGAACTCGCGGATCTCGTCGCCGTCCAGGACCTCGACCCGGTGGCCCTCGGCGCGCAGCCGCTCGGCCAGCGCGAAGGCCAGCGTGGTCTTGCCGGCGCTGGGCAGCCCGGTCAGCCACACGGTGGCGCCGCGCTCGCAGGGGGCGGCCGCGGGGGCCGCCTCTGCGGCTCCGTCGGCGGCCAGGGTGTGAGCTGTCACGGTTGCTTCCTTAGCTGTTGGCTGGTGGTGTGTCAGAGGCGTTCAGAGGCGTTCAGAGGTGGATGCCGCACTCGGTCTTGCCGGAGCCGGACCAGCGCCCGGCCCGGGCGTCCTCGCCCTCGCCGGGCTTGCGGGTGCAGGACAGCGGCGAGCAGCCGATCGAGGTGTAGCCCTCCCACAGCAGCGGGTTGAGCAGCACGCCGTTCGCGGCGACGTAGGCGTCCACGTCCTCCTGCGTCCACCGGGCGATCGGCGCGAGCTTGACCTTGCGGCGCTTGGGGTCCCAGGCGACCACCGGGGTGTTCGCCCGGGTCGGCGACTCGTCGCGGCGCAGCCCGGTGGCCCAGGCGTCGTACCCGCCGAGGCCGCGGTTCAGCGGCTCGACCTTGCGCAGCGAGCAGCACAGGTCCGGGTCGCGGTCGTGCAGGTTCGGCCCGTGCTCGGCGTCCTGCTCGGCGACGGTCTTCAGTGGGGTGAGCGTGATGACGTTGACCGGCATGGTCGCGGCGACCGCGTCCCGGGTGCCGATGGTCTCCGGGAAGTGGTAGCCGGTGTCCAGGAACACCACGTCCACACCGGGGAGCACCGAGGAGGCGAGGTGGGCGACCACCGCGTCCTCCATGGAGGAGGTGACGCAGAACCGCTTGCCGAAGGTCTCGGCGGCCCAGGTCAGGATCTCCTGCGCGGTCGCCTCCTCCAGCTCGCGGCCGGCCCGGACGGCGATCGCCTCGTGGTCAGTCGCGGTGCTGCTCATGGGACGTACCCCCGTGGTTTGTCGGTGACAGCAGGCCGAGGAACTTCAACTGGAAGGCGCGGCGGCAGCCGTGGCACTCCCAGGCGCCGTGCCCGGCCTCGGAGGGGCGCAGGTCCTCGTCCCCGCAGTAGGGGCAGAAGAACGGGGCTGCTCGCTCACTCATGCGCCCACCTCGCTGACGGTTCGCTCGCTGTGCTCGTTCACGACAGCTGCTCCTCGGTCGCCCGGGCCGTCCACTGGGCGAAGCGCTCGCCCTCGGTGCGGTCGGCCTGGTAGCGGGTCAGCAGCCGCTCGACGTAGTCGGGCAGGCCGGCGCTGGTGACCTTGAGGCCGCGGACCTTGCGGCCGAAGCCGGCCTCCAGGCCGAGCGCGCCGCCGAGGTGCACCTGGTAGCCCTCGACCTGCTCGCCGTTCTCGTCGGTGACCAGCTGGCCCTTGAGCCCGATGTCGGCGACCTGGATGCGGGCGCAGGCGTTCGGGCAGCCGTTGATGTTGATGGTCAGCGGCTCGGCGAACTCCGGCAGGCGCTGCTCCAGTTCGTCGATGAGCGTGCGGCCGCGCTCCTTGGTCTCGACGATGGCGAGCTTGCAGTACTCGATGCCGGTGCAGGCCATGGTGCCGCGGCGGAACGGCGACGGGGTGACCCGTAGGTCGAGCGCCTCCAGGCCGGCGACCACCGCGTCGACGTGTTCCTCGGCGATGTCGAGGATCAGCATCTTCTGCTCGGCGGTGGTGCGCACCCGGTCGCTGCCGTGGGCGGCGGCGAGGTCGGCGATCTCGCCGAGCAGCTTGCCGTCGACCCGGCCGACGCGCGGCGCGAAGCCGATGTAGAACCTGCCGTCCTTCTGCCGGTGGACGCCGACGTGGTCGCGCCAGCGGGCGGCGGGCTCGGCCGGGGCGGGGCCGTCGACCAGCCGGTACTTGAGGTACTCGTCCTCCAGCACCTGGCGGAACTTCTCCACGCCCCAGTCGGCCACCAGGAACTTCAGCCGCGCGCGGTTGCGCAGCCGCCGGTAGCCGTAGTCGCGGAAGATGCCGATGACGCCGCCGTAGACGTCGGCGACCTCGTCCAGCGGGACCCAGGCGCCCAGGCGCACGCCCAGCTTCGGGTTGGTGGACAGGCCGCCGCCGACCCACAGGTCGAAGCCGGGCCCGTGCTCGGGGTGGACCACGCCGACGAAGGCCACGTCGTTGATCTCGTGCGCGACGTCCAGCAGAGGGGAGCCGGAGACGGCGCTCTTGAACTTGCGCGGCAGGTTGGAGAAGTCCGGGTTGCCGATGAAGCGGCGCTGGATCTCCTCGATGGCGGAGGTGCCGTCGATGATCTCGTCCTCGGCGATGCCGGCCACCGGGGAGCCGAGGATGACGCGCGGGGTGTCGCCGCAGGCCTCGGTGGTGGACAGGCCGACGGCCTCCAGCTTCTGCCAGATCGCGGGGACGTCCTCGATCCGGATCCAGTGGTACTGGATGTTCTGGCGGTCGGTCAGGTCGGCGGTGCCGCGCGCGTACTCCTCGGAGACCTCGGCGATCGCCCGCAGCTGGGCGATGGTCAGCCGGCCGCCGTCGATGCGGACGCGGAGCATGAAGTACTCGGCGTCCAGCTCGTGCGGCTCGAGGATCGCGGTCTTGCCGCCGTCGATGCCCTCCTTGCGCTGGGTGTAGAGCCCCCACCAGCGCATCCGTCCGCGCAGGTCGGCGGGGTCGATCGAGTCGAAGCCGCGGTGCGCGTAGATCGTCTCAATGCGTGTCCGCACATTGAGACCGTCGTCGTCCTTCTTGAACTGCTCGTTGGCGTTCAGCGGCGTGTGGTGCCCCATGCCCCACTGGCCCTCGCCGCGGTGGCGGGTCACCTTGCGGGCCGCTGCGGGGCGGCTCGCGGCAGGGCGGTCGGCCGTGGGCTCGACGGTCTCGGGGGAGGTGGCCATGGTGGAGTCCTTCGGGGCAGGTGGCGCTGGTGCCGAGTGGGTCGCGGGGCTTGCCCGGCCATGCGGTACTGCTCTGACCTGCGGGTTCTCTCAGGACCGGGAGGGCAGTGACCAAGGCCGTGCGGGCGCCTGCGTATCCGCTGCGACAGGGATGGCGGGAACGGGTGGCGCCGGGTGCGGTGGTGCGGCGGGGTGGGCTCAGGTCACCGGACAGATGGCGCTGGACACGCGAAGGAGATCGACGTGGAGTCGACCTACCAGGGTGGTTCCGGCGCTACGCATGGCAAGAGATTCGCATGGCCCGGGACTCGCGGTCCACTAACATCCAGATGCTGGACGCTGAGGTTTCGTCATATGGGACGGTCGGAGGTTCCCGCCGCTCCCCGCCCGGGCGTCCGCGCACGCGCCCGCACCCCGGGGAGATCAACCGGAGGGCCCCGGCCCGATACCGTTAGCCCTGTGCAAGCAGCAGGCGATACGAGCAGAGCGAACCCCGAGCGGCCCTCCCGGCGCCGGGGCAAGGGCTCCCGGCGCGCGGCCAAACAGGCCACCTGGCGCCGCACGGCGTGGGAGCTGATCAAGGACACCACCAACACCTGCGTCGAGTACCGGGTCACCGGCCTCGCCGCGGAGGCGGCCTTCTTCACCCTGCTGTCGATCCCACCGCTGCTGCTCGGCCTGGCCGGCACGCTCGGCTACCTCGACTCCTTCCTCGGCGCCGGGACCATCGACCGGCTCAAGCACGACATCGTCACGGCCTCCGGGACGGTCCTGTCGGACTCCTCCGTCAAGGAGGTCGTGGTCCCGCTGCTCAGCCAGGTCTTCGACCACACCCGGCCCGACCTCGTCTCGATCGGCTTCTTGCTGTCGCTGTGGTCCGGCTCCCGGGCGCTCTACATCTTCATCGACACCATCACCGTCATGTACGGGCTCGACGGCAAGCGGGGCATCGTCAAGACCCGACTGATGTCGCTCGGCCTCTACCTCGGCGCCCTGGTGATCGGCTCCCTGGTGCTGCCCCTGCTGATGGCCGGGCCCGGGCTCATCGAGAACGCCGTGCCCGGCATCGCCGGACTGGTCGGCGCCGCCTACTGGCCGGTCGCGATCGTGCTGCTGATCGTCTCCCTCACCACCCTCTACCACCTGGCCGTCCCGGTCTCGACCCCGTGGCGCGAGGACATCCCCGGCGCCCTGGTCGCCCTGGTGGTGCTGGTCTTCTGCAGCGTCGGCCTGCGCCTCTACCTGGTCAGCTCCATCGAGGTGCCCTCGGCGTACGGCTCGCTGGCGGCGCCGGTGGCCGTACTGCTGTGGATCTTCGTGGTGGCCCTCGCCGTCCTCATCGGCGCCGCCATGAACGCCGCCATAGACCGCCGCTGGCCCACCCTGGAGACCGCCGACGCCCGCGCCGAGAACGAGCGCGCCCACGAGGAGGCGGCCGCCGCCGTGGTCCGCGAGGTCGCCGCCCGGCGGGCCGTCGAACGGGCCCGGCGCTCGCGCGAACTCGGGCTCGCCGAAGGCGTCGAGGAGGAGTGGGGAGAGGACGAGGGCGAGGACGTCGACGTGCCCTCCGAGTACCCGGAGCGGTGGGCCGACGTGCTCGCCGCCGACAACGTGCGCGGCCGGCTCACCGCCCGCGGCGGGCCGCACCACCGGGCCGCCCCGCCGCCGCCGGACAGCGACCGGCCGTCCGGGCCGCCGCCGGGGGTACGGCCGGGGCCCGAGGGCCCCGAGGGGGCGTCGCCGGTGCCGCCGGGGCTCTCGGGGCCGCTGGGGCCTTCCGGTCCCGCCGGTCCTTCCGGTCCTTCCGGTCCCTCCGGGCAGCAGGTGCCGGGGTACCCGCCCCGGCCGCCCAGGCCGCCGTGGGAGCAGCGGTAGGTGGACGGGTAGAGGGGACGACGGACGACGGCAGGGCCTCTCCCGCGGGTGCGGGGGAGGCCCTGCGTCGTGTCGTCCGCTGGTCCGGCGGTCGGGCGGTCGGGCGGTTCGGTGGTCGGGCGGTCGGGCGGTTCGGTGGTCGTGCGGTCAGGTGCTCGCGGGGTTCGAGGGGCGGTCGAACTGCGGGGCGAGGGGTTGTGGGGCGAGCGGCTGCGGGCCGGCGGGTGCCGGGCGGGCCTGGGCCGGGAGCGGCTCCGGGGAGGGCAGGGCCGGTTCCAGCGCGGTGCGCCCCGAGGAGTCGCTCAGCTTGATCAGCAGCGCGACCATCAGCCAGTTCGCCAGCAGCGAGGAGCCGCCGGCGGCCAGGAACGGCAGCGCCTTTCCGGTCAGCGGGACCAGCCCGCTCACTCCGCCCACGACCACGAAGACCTGCAGCGCCAGCGCCGCCGACAGGCCGGTGGCCAGCAGCTTGCCGAACGGGTCGGTCAGACCGACCGCGGTGCGCATGCCCCGCTGGATCAGCAGCACGTACACCAGCAGCACGGCCGTCACCCCGGCCAGGCCCAGCTCCTCGCCGATGGTGGTGAAGATGAAGTCGCTGCGTCCGGCGAAGCCGATCAGCCAGGG
The DNA here is from genome assembly GCF_055560835.1 of Kitasatospora sp. NPDC023120. Classification (NCBI taxonomy): domain Bacteria; kingdom Bacillati; phylum Actinomycetota; class Actinomycetes; order Kitasatosporales; family Streptomycetaceae; genus Kitasatospora; species Kitasatospora sp. NPDC023120. Next base: position 116,686 of record NZ_JBVHHY010000009.1, read on the forward strand.
CCGGCCCGAGCCCAGGCCCGTCCCGGTGATGCCCCCGGTGCCCAGGCTGAACAGCGCCTCGGCGGGCTGCTCGGAGATCGCCTTGTCGTGCACCGGCTTGTAGTAGTCGAGCGGGTGCAGCCAGGCCTCGACGCGGCCGTGCACGTGCGGCTCCACCGTGCCGACCACCGCCGCGCCGCCGACCGCCATCAGCAGGCCGAGCACCACCCAGCTGGTGCGCTCGGTCGCCACGTACAGCATCACGATGAAGACGCCGAAGAAGATCAGCGAGGTGCCCAGGTCGCGCTCGAAGATCAGCACCAGCAGGCTGACCATCCAGATCGCCAGCACCGGTCCGGCGTGCCGGCCGCGCGGCAGGGTCATCCCCCAGATCTTGCGGCCGGCCAGCGCGAGGGCGTCCCGGGAGGCCATCAGGTAGCCCGCGAAGAAGATCGTGATCGCGACCTTCACGAACTCGTCCGGCTCGAAGGAGAGCCCGAACAGCCGGATCCAGCGCTTGGCGCCGAAGCTGTCGCTCGGCGAGGCCACCGGCGCGGCCAGCAGGATCAGCGCGCCCGCCATCAGCAGGTAGACGTAGCGCTGGAAGAAGCGGTGGTGTTTGACCAGCACGATCAGCGCGATCGCCGCCGCCACCGAGATGAACACCCACATCAGCTGGGAGGGCGCGGCCGGGAGCTTCTGGTAGTCGCCCTTGGCGCTGTGCGCGGCCTTGTAGCTGAAGTCCAGCCGGTCCAGCAGCACCAGGCCGAAGCCGGTCAGGAAGACGCCCAGCGGCAGGATCAGCGGGTCCGCGTACGGTGCGAACCGGCGCACCGCCAGATGCGCCACCGCGGCCAGGGCGCCCAGCGACAGACCGTGCACCAGCAGCCCGGGCGGAATCGCGCCGGTCAGCGCCAGACCGGCCTCCACGTGTCCCGCCAGACAGACGGCCACCGCGAGCGCCAGCAGGCCCAGCTCGATGTTGCGGTGGCGCGCGGCCGGTCGGCGGCCCTCGCCGCGTGCAGTGCTTCGCACCTCTTGTCGTCCCCTTGTCACCCCACGTGGCGGGTCTCGCCGACGGGCATCCTGCCAGACGTTCGCGTCGTCGCCGCGGTTGCGAACGGCGGGGCTCCGGGGCCGGAACTTTGCCTGGGCAAAGCTTTGTTGGGGCCCGGTAAAGCTTTGTCCACGGGTGGTCCAGGGGCGGGTATAGAGGCGGGCCCCGCGCGCGGGCGGTCGGTGGGGGAGGACCATCATGGGCGGTCGGTGCGGGCCGGTGCTGGTCGGTGCGGGCCGTGGCGGACGGTGCTGAGTGGTGCTGGTCGATTGGTCGGTGCCGGTCGGTGCGGGCCGGTGTCGGTCGGTGCTGGTCGGTGCGAAGGGTGCGAGCGAGGTGGGCGGACGGATGGACGGCACGGCCGACGGCGGAGCCGCCGCGCTGGCGTACGGCGGACCGCCCCCGTGGCAGTGGTCCGACCTGGCCACCTCCTGGACGGTCGAACCGCTGGTGCTCGCCCTCTCGGTGCTGCTCGGCGCCTGGTACCTGGCCGCGGTGCGCATCGTCCACCGCTCCGGCGGCGAGCGCTGGCAGCCCTCCCGCACCGCCGCCTTCCTCGGCGGGCTGCTGCTGTGGATCTGGTGCACCTGCTCCGGCCTCGGCGTCTACGAGCGGATCCTCTTCACCGACCGGGCCGTGCAGGTCGTGCTGCTGCTGATGGTCGTCCCGCTGCTGCTCGCGCTCGGCGCGCCCGTCTCGCTGCTGGTCCGGGCCGCGCCGCCGGCCCGGCGGGAGCGGATCCTGCGGGTGCTGCGCAGCCGCCCGTCCAAGGTGCTGATGTTCCCGGCTGTCTCCACCGCGCTGCTGATGGCGCCGCCGTGGCTGCTCTACCTCACGCCCTGGTACGAGGAGTCGGTGTCCAGCGCGTTCGGGAACGTGCTGTTGCACCTGGCGCTGGTGCTGCTGGGCCTCGCGTACTTCTGGCCGCGACTGCAGATCGACCCGGTCGGACACGAGTACCCGCACCTGGTCGGGCTGTTCATCACCTTCGCCGAGGTGATCTTCGACGCGGGCCTCGGGATCGTGCTGATCTACGGCGGCCACCTGGTCGCCGAGCACTACTACGTGGCGCTCGGGCGGCCGTGGGGCCCGAGCCTGGCGCAGGACCAGACCTGGGGCGGCAACGCCTTCTGGGTCCTGGGAGACCTGGTGGGGCTGCCGTTCCTGGCCGCGCTGGTACGGCGGATGGTGGTGCAGGGGCGGGAGGAGATCCGGGCCGTGGACGCCGAACTGGACGCGCGCTTCGAGGCGGCGGCGCAGGAGGCGCGGGCGGCGGGCCGGCCGGAGGAGGAGGAGACGGGGATGCGGCCGTGGTGGCTGGACGATCCGAACCTCAAGCACCGGTACGGGGGATAGGCGGTTCCGTCTGTTCTGTTCTGTTCTGTCCGTTCTGCGGGCGGGCCAATTTTTGCCCTCTAATGGCGCCCTCCGATGGCTTCCTGACTGCCCGTGGGGCGTATTTCCGCAGGTCAAAAATAGGTTGGCGGAGTCGGACCGCTCCGCTAGCGTGTGACGTGTCCGGTTCGGGGGCCATTGGGCCGCCCGAGGAGTAGAGAGCAGGAGGTGAACCCCCGTGGTCGTTGTCGCCCCGATAGCTGCCCAGGGCAGCGCTCGCGTTCACCTCCTTTCCCCGGCCGCCGGCTGAGCCCTTCCGCGCCAGCCGTAGCCCGCCGGGACCATCTCCTCCCGAAGGGCCACTGCGTTGTTCAACGCTGCCTCCTCCATTCCGTCGTTCTCTTCTTCTCCCTCTGATGTCGGCTCCGCGCTGATCGGCTACGGCTGGACGCCCGAGCTCGAGGAGCTGTTCGCCCCGCTCGGCGAGGCCGGGCTGCTCCCGGCCCGGATCGTCCGGGTCGACCGCGGCCAGTGCGACGCCGTGATCGCCGACCCGGAGACGGGCGAGCCGCGCACCGTCCGGTTCGACACCCGGCCGGTGGGCGACGCCGACATGATCAACTGCCCGTGCACGGGCGACTGGGCGGCCGTGGACCTCCACGCCCAACCGATGGCCGCCGTCAGTGCGCTGCTGCCGCGCTCCACCGCGATCATCCGCAAGGTGGCCGGCAAGCGCTCCGACGGCCAGGTGCTGGCGGCCAACGTCGACACTGTCCTGATCGCCTCCTCCCTCGCGACCGATCCCGACCTCGGGCGGATCGAGCGCTTCCTCGCCCTGGCGTGGGAGTCCGGAGCCGAACCGCTGGTCGTCCTCACCAAGGCCGACCTGGTGGACGACGCCGACTTCATCCGGTCCGACGTCGAGGCGGTCGCACCCGGGGTCACGGTGCTCGTGGTGAGCGCCGAGACCGGCGAGGGCATGGACGTGCTGCGCGCCTGCACCCCCGGCACCACCGCGCTGATCGGCCAGTCCGGTGTCGGCAAGTCCACGCTCACCAACGCGCTCGTCGGCGCCGAGGTGATGACGGTCCAGGAGGCCCGCGAGGTCGACCAGAAGGGCCGCCACACCACGACCACCCGCGAGCTGATCCCACTGCCCGGTGGGGGCGTGCTGATCGACACCCCCGGGCTGCGCGAGGTCGGCCTCTACGGCGGCGAGGGCGTGGACCTGGCCTTCGCCGACATAGCCGAGCTGGCCGAGGAGTGCCGCTTCCACGACTGCGGCCACCACACCGAGCCCGGCTGCGCGGTGCGGGCAGCGCTGGCCGACGGCACCCTGCCGCAGCGCCGGATGGACAGTTACCTCAAGCTCCAGCGCGAGAACGAGTGGATCGCCTCGCGCACGGACGCCCGGGTGGCCAAGGCCCGGCTGCAGAAGTGGAAGACGATCACCAAGTCGATGCGTGCCGCGGGAGGTCCGGTGAAGCGCTGAATGCGTCGGCGGAGGCCTGCCGGCGTCGGCCGGCCTCCGCCGGGCCCCACCCGGCTCAGCGGAGGTCGGCCACCAGCCGGAAGCGCTGGAGGACCACCGGGGTGGCGTCGTCCACGGTGAAACCCGGGTCATCGAGGGCGTCGAGCATCTCCGGGCTGCGCCAGAACCGCTCATGCGTCGCACGCCACTCGGCCACGCTGCCGTACCCCTCGCCCTCGTCGAGGGCGTGCTGCAGGTCGACCTCGGCGAGCGGGACCACGCGGACGTCCGTGGTCTCGATCACCGCGACCCGGCGGCCGTCCGAGTCGAGCACGGCGGCCCGCTCGCCGGGCTGCGGCAGGGGCTCGCCCTCGTGCTCGTAGCCGGCGATCAGGCCGGTGGTGCTGGTCTTGGCGCCGTCGAGGACGGCCGCGACCAGCTGGTCGCGCAGCGGACCGGGGAACGCGAACTCCTCCGGGGGCAGGGCGACGACCCGCGGGTCGTCCGGGCCGGCGTACGGGTGGTCGGCGGGCTGGTCGCCGGGCTGCTCGCTCATGGGGCGAGCGTAACCGCGGGCCGTCCGCCCGGCGCGCGAATATTCGCGGGCCGGCCGATGGGCGGCGGGCACCGAGCCGGTGGCCGACGCGCCATGGCCCGAGGTGGTAGGCGGCGGGGGAGGGGTGGGGCGGGGGGAGGGGGGAGGGCCCCCGAACGGCGATGTCCGATTCCCGCCAGTCGCCCCCCACCCGATCCCGCAAACTGGACAACGTGATCGACGACGACATCCGGTACCGAGCCGTGGACAGCCGCGACGCCCGTTTCGACGGCGTCTTTTTCACGGCCGTCACCTCCACCGGCATCTACTGCCGACCGAGCTGCCCCGCCGTGACACCCAAGCGCGCCAACTGCGTCTTCTACCCCAGCGCCGCGGCCGCCCAGGGCGCCGGCTTCCGCGCCTGCCGCCGCTGCCGCCCCGACTCCGTGCCGGGTTCCCCGGAGTGGAACCACCGCGCCGACCTGGTCGGCCGCGCGATGCGGCTGATCGGCGACGGCGTGGTGGACCGCGAGGGCGTCGCGGGCCTGGCCGGCCGACTCGGCTACAGCTCCCGCCAACTGCAGCGCCAGCTCACCGCCGAGCTCGGCGCCGGCCCGATCGCGCTGGCCCGCGCCCGGCGAGCCCAGACCGCCCGCCTCCTGCTGCAGACCACCGAACTGCCCGTCACCGACATCGCGTTCGCGGCCGGTTTCGCCTCCGTCCGCCAGTTCAACGACACCGTCCGCGAGGTCTACGACCGCACCCCCAGCGGCCTGCGCGCGGAGGTCGCCGCCGGGCGCCGCACCGCGACCCCGGCCGGCGGTCTCACCCTGCGCCTCGCCTACCGCGGCCCGCTGGACAGCGACCACCTGATCGACTTCCTCGCCCTGCGCGCCGTTCCCGGCGTGGAGGAGGTCGTGCCCGGCGCGAGCCCCGGCGTCCGCACCTACCGGCGCACCCTCGCGCTGCCGTACGGGCACGGAATCGCCGAGGTCGACGGGCTGGCGCCGGGCGAGCCGCGCACCCGCGGCTGGCTGGACTGCCGTCTGCTCCTCGCCGATCTGCGGGACCTGCCGACCGCCGTCCAGCGCCTGCGCATCCTCTTCGACCTGGACGCCGACCCGCTCGCGGTCGACGAGCAGCTCGGTGCGGACCGAGTGCTCGGGCCGCTGGTCCGGGAGCGTCCCGGCCTGCGGTCGCCCGGTCATGTGGACCCGCACGAGCTCGCCGTCCGCGCCGTCCTCGGGCAACAGATCACCGTCGGCGCCGCCCGTACCCTGGCGGGCCGGCTCGCCCAGAAGTACGGCACCGCGCTGCCCGAGCCCAGCGGCGGACTGCGGCTGCTCTTCCCGACCGCGGCGGCGCTGGCCACCGCGGACCCGGAGGACTTCGCGATGCCCGCCGCCCGCCGCCGTGCGCTCACCGGACTGTGCGCGGCCCTGGCCGAGGGCGTGGTCCGCCTCGACAGCGGGGTCGACCGGGAGGAGGCCGCGGCCCGGCTGCTGGCCCAGCCCGGCATCGGCCCCTGGACGGTCGGCTACCTGCGGATGCGGGCCCTCGCCGACCCCGATGTCTTCCTCCCGAGCGACGTGGGCGTCAAGCACGGCCTCGTCCGGCTCGGCGCCCCCGGCGACCCGAAGTCCGCGGCCCGCGCGGCCGAGGCCTGGGCGCCGTGGCGCTCCTACGCGGTCCACCGGCTGTGGGCCGGCCCCGCGATCATCAACACCGGAACGGAGAACGCCCGAGCATGAGCACCACCACTGCCAGCACCACCCCCGCCCACGACACCCCCGCCCGCACCACGACCGTCTACACCACCATGGAGAGCCCGTTCGGCCGGCTGCTGCTCAGCGGCGTCCTGCCCGAGGACGGCGGTCCGGCCGCGCTGGCCACTGTCACCGCGCCGGGCCAGAAGTACGCGCTGGCCGAGCCCGCCGACGACTGGGTCCTCGACCCGGAGGCGCTCGCCGAGCCGGTCGCCCAGCTGACCGCCTACTTCGCGGGCGAGCGCACCGAGTTCGACCTGCCGCTCGCGCCGATGGGCACCGAGTTCCGCCGTGCGGTCTGGGCCGCGCTGGACGAGATCCCGTACGGCACGACCGTCACCTACGGCGAACTCGCCGAGCTGGCCGGGCAGGAGCCGCGGATGGTGCGCGCGGTCGGCGGCGCGGTGGGTGCCAACCCGCTGCTGATCGTGCGCCCGTGCCACCGGGTGCTCGGCGCCAACGGCTCGCTCACCGGCTTCGCGGCGGGCGTGGACCGCAAGCGCCGACTGCTGGAGCTGGAGAGCGGGACCCTGTTCTGAGCCCGGTGCCGGTCCCGGTCCGCCCGCTCCGGTCCGTCCGCTCCGGTCCGTCCGCTCCGGTCCGCCCCTCCGGTCCTCCCGTTCAGTCCGAACTGCGCAGGTCCACCCGCCAGTTGTGGCTGCGCATGAACCGTCCGGGCGGAAACTCGAAGTCGGTCTCGCCGAGCAGCGTGAACCCGGCCTTGGCACAGACCGCGTTGGAGGCGGGGTTGTCCACCGACGGGAAGGCGTGCAGGTACCGGTGGGCGGCCTCGCGGCGGGCGGCCGCGACCGCGGCGCGGGTGGCGGCGACGGCGATGCCCCGGCCCTGGTAGCCGGGCAGCACGTTCCACCCCATCTCGTGGACGGTCTCGCCCTCCCAGGTGCGGGTGCCGTAGCCGACCGTGCCCACCGCCTCGCCGCTGACCGCGGCGTCCCCGAGGCTCTCGTCCGCGACGGTCCCGTCCTCGGGCAGCAGCACGATCCGGTACATGCAGCCGAGCCCGGACGGGACGAAGTCCAGGTAGCGGCCGTGCCGGACGAGCAGCTGCTCCTCGGTCTCCGGCCCGCCGACGTGCTTCTTCATCTCCGGGGTGTTGACCCGGCGCAGCAGCGCGAGGTCGTCGTCCGTCCAGGGCTCGATCCGTACCCGTGCAGTGGTCATGCCGGGGACCGTAGCGGTCGTCCCGGGGCGGTGACCAGCGATTTCGTCTGCCGGGTGCTCTGGCGTCCGGGGTTCAGCCCTGCTCGGCGCCGGTCCCCGGCTGGGCGAGGGCGCGGGCGAGCCGGTCCAGCGCGGGCAGGGCGTCGACGACCGCCGCACGGTCGGCGGGGTCGAGGGTGCCGAGCGCGGTGGCGATGCGGCGCTCGTGGGCGTGCTGCCAGTCGTCGAGCTGGCGCCGGCCGGCCGGGGTGAGGGCGATCCGGGCGGTGCGGCGGTCGCCGGGGTCGGCCTGGCGGTCCACGAAGCCGGCTTCGAGCAGCTTGCCGACCAGTCCGCTGACGGTGTTGGGGGCGAGCCGTTGCCGGGCGGCCAGTTCGCCGACCCGCAGCGGGGCGGCGGCGAGGGTCTGGAGGAGTTCGACCTGCGCCATCGGCAGGGACTCCCACGGGTAGTCGGTGCGGATGCTGCTGCGCAGGGCGCGGCGCAGCCGGGTGACGGTGTCGGTCAGCTGCCGGGCGTGCTCGACCGCCGGGTCGGGGCTTTCGGTGGCGGAGTCGCGAGCGTGTGGTGACGACGGCATGGCGGACAGCGTATCTCCTGGTACGGGGCGTTTCGGGGGCGCGGTCCGCCCCTCGGACGCGGTGCGGACGCACGTCGAGACGCAGTCCGAGACGCTGCGTATCGCAGGCCGATCTGCTCGTAGAAAGAACATATCTGTATCCGATATATTCGTGGCATGAACGCCACCGCCCTTGCCGCACGGCTGCTCACCGAGCGACCCCGGCCCCGCGGCATCGCCGGCTGGCGCCACGCCCACTGGCTGGCCGTCGGGACGGTCTGCCTCGGCGCCTTCCTCGGTCAGCTCGACGCCAGCGTCATCGCGCTCGTCTTCCCCGCGATCGGCCACCACTTCGACGCGGGCTTCGCCGCCGTCGAGTGGGTCGCCCTCGCCTACCTGCTCGTCCTGGTCGCCCTGCTGGCCCCGATCGGCTGGCTGTCCGACCTGGTCGGCCGCAAGACGATGTACATCGGCGGTTTCGCGCTCTTCGGCCTCTCCTCGCTCGGCGCCGGATTCGCCGGCAGCCTCTGGATCCTGGTCGGCTGCCGCGCCGTCCAGGCCGTCGGCGCGGCGATGATGCAGGCCAACAGCGTCGCCCTGGTCGCGCGCGGCGTCCCGGAGCACGCGATGCGGCGGGCGCTCGGCATCCAGGCTTCCGCCCAGGGCCTGGGACTGGCGCTCGGGCCCAGTCTCGGCGGACTGCTGGTCGAACACGCCTCCTGGCGCTGGGTGTTCTGGGTCAACGTGCCGATCGCCGTGTTCGGCATCCTGGCCGGCTGGTACCTGCTGCCCCGCACCCGCACCGGCGGCCCCCGCACGGACGGCACCCGTGCGGACCGCGCCCGTGCGGACCGCCCCGCTCCCGTGCCGAACCCCAGGAGGCACCCGGCGGTGCGTCCGCAACGGGAGGACGCCCGCTTCGACCTGCCCGGCATGCTGCTGCTCACCGGCGCGACCACGGCGCTGCTGCTCGCGCTGTCCACCGCATCCGGCCTGCCGCTGCCCGGCTGGCTGGTCGCCGTCCTGCTGTTCGCCGCCGCCGTGCTCACGGTCGCGCTGGTACGCCGGGAACGGCGGGCGGCCCGGCCGATCCTGGCGCCCGGACTGGTCAACACCCCCGGCGTGCGGTCCGGCCTGGCGGTCGCGCTGATCGGGTACCTGCTGCTGTTCTGCCCGCTCGTGCTGGGCCCGGTGCTGCTCACCGGCGCGGGCGTGTCGACGGCCGGTGCGGGCCTGGTGGTCACCCTGCTGCCCGCCGCGTTCGCGGTCGCCGCGACGGTCGGCGGCGGGCTGCTGCCCCGGGACTGGTCGGACGCGACCAGGTGTCGCGCCGGCGCGGCGGCCGCCTCCGCCGGACTGCTGCTGTTCGCCCTGCTGCCCGCCTCGACCGCCTCGGCGGTCCCGCTGCTGGTCGCCGGGTACGGGCTGGGCCTGCTGCTGCCGGCCAACAACGCGCTGGTGATGAGGGCGATCCCGGCGGAGTGCTCGGCGGTCGGCGGCGGCATGGTGAACATGGCGCGCAGCCTCGGGACGGCGCTCGGCATGGCGCTGTCCGTTCTCGGCGTCCACCTGGCGGGCGCGGCGTCCGGTGGGCGGACGGTGCTGTTCGTCCTCGCGGCGGTCGCGGCGGGCGCCGCGCTCCTCACCGGACCGGTCCGCACGGCGCGTCCGGTGGTGCGGACCGACCGTGTCGGCCGTACCGCCCACGTCGGCCGTGCCGCCCGTACCGACCGCGGTGACGGTACCGACCGTGCCGGGCGGACGGTCCGCTCCTAGCGGGGCGGGGCGTTCAGGGCGTCCTGGGCCCGGTTCAGGCCGAGCCGCACCAGCGTCTCCAGGGCGTCCGCGCAACGGTCCAACTCGGCTGGCATCGCGGCCAGTTCGTCGTCCGAGAACTTCTTCAGCACGAAGTCGCCGACGCTCTGCCCTTTCGGCGGCCGCCCGATGCCGAACCGCAGCCGGACGAAGTCGCGGGTGCCGAGCACCTCGCCCACCGAGCGCACCCCGTTGTGACCGCCGGGCCCGCCGCCGCGCTTGAGCCGGGCCGAGCCGAACGCGAAGTCCAGGTCGTCCTGCACCACCACCAGCCGCTCCACCGGCACGCCGTACCGGCGCAGCAGCGCGGCCACCGGGCGGCCGGACAGGTTGATGAACCACAGCGGCTTGGCGAGCAGCACCGGCCGGCCGTCGACCTCGATCTCCGCGACCAGGGTGGCGATCCCGCGCCGCCGGAACCGGGCGCCGTGCCGCTCGGCCAGCCGGTCGACGGCCAGGAAGCCCGCGTTGTGCCGGGTCCGCCGGAACCACGGGCCGGGGTTGCCCAGCCCGGCGATCAGCCAGGAGCGGTCCGAGGTGTCGGGAGTCATGCGAGGTCTCCCTGGAACGGGGTGGGAACGACGGACGGCCGGGGCGCGGCGGGGACGGTACGGGACCGTCGGCCGCACCCCGGCCGTCCGGGGAACGAGGGAGGTGAGCCGGTTCGGGAGCCGGCTCAGGAGGCGGGCACGCCGGGGGCGGCGCCGCGTTCGGTGAGCATGTCGGTCATCAGCTGCAGCTCCGAGGTCTGGGCGACCACCATCGACTGCGCGAGCCGCTTCTCGGTGTCGTTCCTGGCCAGGTCCACGTAGCCCTGGGCCATCTCGACGCCGCCCTTGTGGTGCTCGATCATCAGCTGCAGGTAGAACACCTCGGCGTCCCGCCCGCTGAGCGAACGAAGCTTCGCGATCTGGGTGTTGGTGGCCATGCCGGGCATCAGCGAACCGTCGTGCGCCTGGTAGTCGTGGCCCATCTTCATCCACGCCATCGGCTTGGCGGGCGAGTGCTGCGTCAGCCCCCACTGGTCCAGCCAGCCCATCATCATCCCGCGCTGGTTGGCCTGGGTGTTGATGACGTCGAAGGCGAGGGTGCGGGTCGGCTCGTCGCCGGTGCGGTCCCGGACGACGAACGACAGGTCCACCGCCTGCTGGTGGTGGGTCGCCATGTCGCGGGCGAACCCGGCCTCGGGCGAGTCGTCCGCGGGGACGGACAGCGAGGTGCCGGAGGCGGAGGTCCCGCTCGCCACCAGGGCCGGGACCCCGAGCGCCAGCGCCACGGCGGCGGCCAGCGCGGCCGGCCACCACATGCGCCGGCGCGGGGACTTGGCCCCGTCCTCCGCGGCGACGGCCTCCGTGAGAGCCTCTGCGGCCGTCCCGACGGCGGCCTCGGCCCCCTCGGGGCGGCCCGGGCCGGCGGTCACATCTGCCCCATGGTGCAGGAGGCGCCCGGCTCCTGGGTCTGCTTGCCCTGGACGTACTTGGTGAAGAACTGGTTCACCCGGGGGTCACTGGCGCTGTCCACGACCAGCTGGGTGCTCCACGCGTTCAGGGTGATGGTGCCCTGCTCGTCCGGGTACGGGCTCATCAGCGAGTACGGGGTGGCCTTGACCTTGTCGGTCAGGGTCTTGATGTCGTCCGGCGTGGCCTTGCCGTTGTAGGTCACCCAGACCGCGCCGTGCTCCAGCGAGTGGACGGCGCGCTCGTTCTCGACCGGCTGGTCGTAGACGTGGCCCATGCAGTCCAGCCAGATCGCGTTGTGGTCGCCGCCGACCGGCGGGGTCATCGGGTAGGTGACCTTCTCCTTGACGTGGTTGCGGGTCAGGTCGCCGAAGGTCTTCACACCCGGGATGTCGGCGTTGGCGGCGGCTTCCTTGTCCTTCTTCTTCTGGTTCTGGTCCATGACCACCCAGGTGCCGGTGGCGATCGCGCCGATCACCAGCACGCCGGCCGCCACCGAGGCGACGAGCTTGTTGCGGCGGTCGCGGCGCTGCTCGGCGGCGCGCAGCTCGGCGATCCGGGCGCGGCGGTCGAGGCCGGCCTGCTTGCCGCCGGACTTGTTGGACTGCTTGGAGGCGGAACCCATGGTGGTGTCCTTGTCTCCGCCGCGCACCGGTCGGTGGCGACGGTCAGCTGGAGTGTGAGACGGGGCGGATCCGTCGGCGGCTGGGCCGGCGGTGGGTTCCGCTCAGGACCGGTGGACCTGGAGCTCGTGCAGGTCGGGCGCCGGGTGCGAACCGTCCAGCAGACCCGCGGGCACCACCCGGGGCAGCGCCTCGGGCGCGGCCGGGGCGACGGGCGACACGGCGGGCTGCGGCTGCGGCGGCGGATTCGGCAGCTGGGCGTCCTGCGAGCAGTACGGGTGGCTGGAACAGCCGTTGTTGCGCGGGGGCTCGCCGTCGGCGGTGCAGAGGATCCAGTGCCCCTGGTCCTCGGCGATCCGGCGGTGGTCGGAGGCCTTCGGGGACTTGGTGTCCTGGGCGGCCTCGGCGGCCTCGGCGGGCTTGACGGCCTTGATGGCCTGGCCGGCGTGGCCGGTGTGGGGCGCTCGTCCGGTCGCGACCTGGACGCTGACGACGGTGACGGCACTGACCGGAGCCGCGGCCGGCACCGGACGGGCAGGACCGTCCAACGCCTTCGCCTGACCCGCGCAGGGCAGCATCGTCAGCAGGGCGACGACCAGCAGGACCAACAGCGCACCCACCGGGCGGCCCGCCGGTGCGGCCCTCCCCGGTCGGGGCGAGCTGGGGGCCGACGCGGTCATGCGCACATTTAATCAGCCGAATGGGTGAAGCGATGCCCCCCATCGGCCCTCATTTTCGGGGGCCCGAACGCCCGGATGGCCAGGAAACACCCTGCTCCGGGCACATCCGGCAAGCGCGGACGGAACGGAAGCGGACGGGCAGGGGCACCCGCGGTGCCGCCCCCGGGGTGCGGGCGACGAACCGGCTGGTGGGCGGGGTGGCCGGGATGTTCCGGTGGGTGACCGGTTGTCGCCGAAACCCGGACAGGGTCGTTGCACTTGGAGAACAATGACGTCGAGCCCGGCCCGCCGGGGGCGGCGCGCGACCACGGACCGAGCAGGAGCCGCCAGATGAGCAACCAGGGTGCACCCCCGCAGCCGCACCGGCCGGACGACGGCTGGTGGGACACCGTCTACGACGGCCCGGCGGGCACCCTCCCGGACACCCCGCACGCCGACCCGGGGGACGGCAGCGTGGACGACTGGTTCGACACGGCGGCAGGGCTCATCGGGCAGCAGCGGTCGGCGTCGCCGGGGGCGGGGGCGGGCGCAGAGTCGGGGCCGGAGTCGGGGCCGGAGGGGGAGCCGGAAGCCGTGCAGGAGCCCGGGGGGGAACCGGGGCCGGCGCAGGACAGCCGCGACAGCATCGACGACTGGTTCCACACCGCGGTCGGCGTGATCGGCGGGGCGGAGGGGATCGGGCGCCAGCGGACGTCGACGGAGACCCACCAGTTCCGGGCACCGTCCTTCGCTGACGACGCGCCCAAGCCGGAGCCCGAGGCTGCGCCGGAACCCGAGCCGGAGGCCGAGCCGGAGCCGGAGGCTGCGCCGGAGTCGGAGGCTGCGCCGGTCTCGCTGGAGAAGGCCGCCCCGGAGCCGGAACCCGAACCCGTCGCCGAGGTCGAGCCCGATCCCGAGCCTGTCGCCGAGCCCGTCGCTGAGCCCGAGCCCGAGCCGGAGCCCGTCGCTGCCGAGGACCCCGAGCTGCCCGCGCTGCCCGACGTACCCGAGGAACCCGCCTCCGATCCGGCTCCCGAACCCGAGCCCGACCACGCCCCCGCGCCCGGCTCCGCGCCGGTGCCGCTGCCTGCCACCGCCACCATCGCCGACCCCCGCCTGGCCGTCCGCGGGCCGCTCGCCGACGGCGGGGCCGCCGTCCCGCACGTCGGCGAGCGCCCCCCGACGTACGGACCCGAGCCGACAGCCCTACCGGAGGCCGACCCGGGCTCGCTCCGCGCGCTCGTCCCGGACACCGTGCTGGAGGGCGCGCAGTACGGACTGTCCGTGCTGCGCGCCGTCTCCGTCCGGGGCGACTCCGCGCGCTACCGGGGCGAGCCGCGCCGGGACTCCCTGCTGGTCACCCGCTTCGGCGACGGGCCCGACGGACTGCTGCTCGCCGTCCTCGGCGGCTTCGACCGGACGGGCGGCGCCGAGGACGACACCGTCACCTCGGAGGCGGTGGCCACCGCCACGGGGGAGGCCTGCCGCCAACTCGCCGCCGCGATCGGACGCAGCCGGGCCGGGCTCGCCGCGGACCTCCGTGACGGCGCCCGTGACCGGCTCCGCTACGGGCTCCAGCGGCTGGCCACCAGCGCCGCCGCCCCGCTGCGCGCGCTGGCACCCCGAGCGGAGGGGGACGACACCCCGTCCCCGGGCTCGCTGCACTGCCTGATGGTGTCGCTCGACCCGGAGGCCGGCTACCGCGTGGCCTTCGGCGTCGGCCCGGGCGGCCTCTACCTGCTGCGCTCCGGCCACTGGATCGACGCGTACGCGGCCCGGCTGCTGCACCACCCGGACGGCCAGCCGCCGGTACCCGAGGCCCCGGTCCCGGACCCGCGCCCGTTCCGCTTCCGGCTCGTCCCCGCGACCCCGGGCGACATCCTGCTCCTCTGCACCCCCGGCCTGGCCCGCCCGATCGCCGACGAACCCGCCGTCGCCCACTTCCTCTCCACCCACTGGGCCCACCCCCACCCCCCGGGCACCGTCGACTTCCTGCGCCAGGTCCAAGTCCGCGCCAAGGGCTACGCCGACGACCGTACCGCCGCCGCCATCTGGACCGAGTGAACGCAGCCCGACCCCGTGTGCGCCAGAAGTCGACCCAGCCGACTTCTGGCGCACACGGGCTTCCGTGGCCCAGCCAATATGTAGACCGGTCTGCATATTCCTCTCGACGTCGCGCCAGCTGGCCGCACACGCACACAGGAAGTCGACCTGGCCGACTTTCCGTGCGCGCAGGCAGCGAGGGCTGTAAATCAGTAGACCGGTCTGCATATTTTGGTGCCCGAAGACGCCGGCGCCGCGTCAAAAGTCGACCTGCCCGACTTTTGGCGCGCGGCCCCCTCGTGCACGCAGCCCGTCGAATCAGTAGACCGGTCTGCATAATTTCGGGCGCAGGGGAGGAAGGGTGCGGGCCCGCCGGGGCGCGCAGGAAGTCGACCCGCCCGACTTTTGGCGCGCGCTGGGGTGTTCCGCCGCCGAATCAGTAGACCGGTCTGCATATTCCTCGCGCACGGTCGGGTAGTGCCGCACAGGAAGTCGGCCTGGCCGACTTTTCGTGCGGGTGGCCGCGGGTGGCCGCAGGCGGCTGCGGGTGACTGTCGGCGGCTACCGATCGCGAGCGGGCAGAGTCAGTAGACCGGTCTGCATATTTCCCCCCGCTTTCCCTCGCGCGCTCGGCTCCGCTCAGGTGCGGAGGAGGATGGCTGCGACGGTGGTGGCTTGGGTGAGGGCGGCCGGGGGGTGGGTGCCGGGGAGGCCGATGGCGATGGGGACGGCCAGGCCGTCGAGGAGGGCGCGGATCTGGGCGGCGCGGTCGGCTGCGGGGCCCGGGGTGAAGTGGCCGGTGGCGGTGCCCTCCTCGATGAGGGTCACCAGGTCGGCCTGCCAGGGGGCCTCGATCTCCTGCTGCCCCTGGCGGATCTCGGCGCTCGCGGGCGAGCGCCCCCACACCTCGACCCAGAGGATCCAGCGCGGGTCCCCCGCTCCCTCGGGCAGGTAGAGCCGCAGGTAGGCGTCGAGGCGCTGCCAGGGGTCGAGGGCGTGGTCGGCGAGGGTGTCGCGGCGGCGGGCGCCGAGCTGGTCCTCGCTCCAGCGGAGGGTTTCCAGCAGCAGCTGGTCCTTGCTGCCGAAGTAGTAGAGCAGGTGTCCGGCGCTCATCTGGAGCTGCTTGCCGAGCCCGGCCATGGTGAGTTTGGCGAGCCCGTGTTCGGCGATCGCGGCCCGGGCGGTGGCGAAGACCTCCTCGCGGGGGCGTGCCGGCCGGCGCGGGCGGGGGTCCGCCATGTGTGTTGCTCTCCCTCGGTGGAACGGAGGTTCGAAGGCTACCCGGGCGGGAGCGCGTGGCTCCCGCCCGGGGGCGCGGGTGTCAGAGCGCCTTGGGCTGCTGCTGGGTGATGCAGTGGATGCCGCCGCCGTTGGCGAAGATCTCGCGGGCGTCCACGAGCTCGACGGTGCGGCCCGGGTAGGCGCGGCCGAGGATGGCGGCGGCCTCCTGGTCGCGCGGGTCGGCGAAGGCGCACAGGATCACGGCGCCGTTGGCGACGTAGTGGTTGATGTAGGAGTAGTCGACCGGCTCGCCGTCCTCGTCCAGCAGGACGGTGGGGGCGGGCAGTTCGATGACCTCGAGCTGTCGGCCCTGGGCGTCGGTCGAGGCGCGCAGGATGGCGACGAGCTCCTGGCAGACCTCGTGGTCCGGGTGGGCCGGGTCGGGCTGGACGTGGGCGACCACGACGCCCGGGCGCACGAAGGAGGCGACGATGTCGATGTGCCCCCGGGTGCCGAACTCGTCGTAGTCGCGGGTGAGTCCGCGCGGCAGCCAGATCGCCTTGGTGGTGCCGAGGAAGGCGTGCAGTTCGGCCTCGACCTCCTCCTTGGTCCAGTCCGCGTTGCGGCCCTCGCCGAGTTGGACGGTCTCGGTGACCAGCACCGTGCCCTCGCCGTCGACGTGGATGCCGCCGCCCTCGTTGATCAGCCGGGAGGCGAAGCGCTGGACGTCCGACAGTTCGCTGATGTGCTCGGCGATGTGCTGGTCCTTGTCCCAGCGGGCCCAGGACTGCGCGCCCCAGCCGTTGAAGATCCAGTCGGCGGCGGCCAGCGAGCCCTTTCCGTCGATCAGGAAGGACGGACCGATGTCGCGCATCCAGGCGTCGTTCAGCGGGCGCTCGACGATCTCGACCCGCTCGGAGACGTACTTGCGCGCCTCCGCCGTCTCGCCGGTGTTGACGATCAGGGTCACCGGCTCGTACGTGACGATGGTGTCGGCGACGGCGGCCCAGGCCTCGCGGGCGGCGTGCAGCGCCTCGGGGCCGTCGAAGGTGGGGTTGGTGGTCGGGAAGGCCATCCAGGTGCGGTCGTGCGGGTGCCACTCGGCGGGCATCCGGTAGCCGAGGGAGGCGGGCGTGGGGGTGGTCATCGTGGAGTCCTCAACAATGGGGGGATCAGGGGAAGTTCAGCGGAGGAGGCGGGCGCGGCTCAGAGGAAGTAGAGGCGGCTGAGCGAGACGCTGTCGGCCGGTTCGGAGCGCAGCGGCGAGCCGTCCAGCGAGACCAGCCCGGTCTCGGTGACCTCCACGTGGCCGACGCGGGCGTTGCGCACCATGTCGCGCGGCCCGATGCCGCGGGTGCCGCGGACGCCGACGCGGCGGCGGCGGGTGGGCAGCCCGTCGGCGGGGCGGTCGAGGTAGGCGCCGTCGGCGGCGGCCTGGGCGACGAAGGCCACCGAGATGTCGGCGGCGGTCGCCCCGTGGGCGCCGAACTGCGGCCCCAGGACGAGGGGTTCGCAGCGGTCGGTGGAGGCGTTGGGGTCGCCGACCACGCCGTAGGCGGGGAAGCCGGCCTTGAGGACGAGCTGCGGCTTGGCCCCGAAGTGGTCCGGGCGCCACAGCACGATGTCGGCGAGCTTGCCGATCTCGATCGAGCCGACCTCGTGCGAAAGTCCGTGCGCGATGGCCGGGTTGATGGTGAGCTTGGCGATGTAGCGCAGCACGCGCTCGTTGTCGTCGCCGCTCTCCGTCGTCCCGTACGAGCCGGTGCCGTCGAGCGGGCCGAGTTCGGCCTTCATCTTCCCGGCCATGGCGAAGGTGCGGCGCACGGTCTCGCCGGCGCGGCCCATGCCCTGGGCGTCGGAGGAGGTGATGCCGATGACCCCGAGGTCGTGCAGCACGTCCTCGGCGCCCATGGTGCCGGCCCGGATGCGGTCGCGGGCCATCGCGGCGTCGCCGGGCAGGTCGACCTTGAGGTCGTGCGCGGAGACGATCATGCCGAAGTGCTCGCCCAGGGCGTCGCGGCCGAACGGCAGCGTCGGGTTGGTGGAGGAGCCGATGACGTTCGGCACGCCCGCCATCTTCAGCACGTTGGGAACGTGTCCGCCGCCGCAGCCCTCGATGTGGAAGGCGTGGATGGTGCGGCCGTCGAGGACGCGCAGGGTGTCCTCGACCGACAGGCACTCGTTCAACCCGTCGGTGTGCAGGGCCACTTGGACGTCGTACTCCTCGGCGACCCGCAGTGCGGTGTCCAGCGCGCGGGTGTGCGCGCCCATGTCCTCGTGCACCTTGAAGCCGGACGCGCCGCCCTCGGCCAGCGCCTCGACCAGCGGGGCCTCGTCGGAGGACGAACCGCGGCCCAGGAAGCCGATGTTGACCGGCCAGGCGTCGAAGGCGTTGAAGGCGTGGCGCAGCGCCCACGGCGAGTTGACGCCGACGCCCCACACCGGTCCGAACTCCTGGCCGATGATCGTGGTGACGCCGGAGGCCAGCGAGGCCTCCATGATCCGCGGCGAGAGCAGGTGGACGTGGGTGTCGATGGCGCCCGCGGTGGCGATCAGGCCCTCGCCGGAGACGATCGTCGTACCGGTGCCGACGACCACCTCCACGCCGTCCAGGGTGTCCGGGTTGCCGGCCCGCCCGATCGAGGCGATGCGGCCGTCGATCAGGCCGATCGAGGTCTTGCGGATGCCCTGGACCGCGTCGATCACGAGGACGTTGCTGATCACGACGTCGCAGGTGTCGCGGACGGCGGCGGGCTTGAGGTGCAGGCCGTCGCGGGCGGTCTTGCCGAAGCCGGCCAGGAACTCGTCGCCGGGCGCCTGGGAGTCGGACTCGACGCGGACGATCAGACCGCTGTCGCCGAGCCGGACCCGGTCCCCGGCGCGCGGGCCGTGGACGGAGATGTAGTCGTGAGGGGTGATCGCCGTCATGAGGGCACCTCCGCGTCGTCGAAGCTGGTCAGGTAGCCGGTCGCGCGGGCCTTCGCCAGGGCGGCCTCCTTCGCGCCGGGCGCGTCCAGGGGACCGTCCACGAGCCCCGCGAACCCGATCGCGACCCGATCGCCGCCGATCGGCACCAGGCCGACCTCGACGATGGCGCCCGGGTCGAAGCGCACCGAGGAGCCGGCCGGCACCGCGAGGTGGGTGCCGTACGCGGCGGCGCGGTCGAAGGCCAGGCGCGGGTTGGCCTCGAAGAAGTGGAAGTGCGAGGTGACCGAGATCGGCACCTCGGAGGTGTTGTGGACGGGGAGCAGCAGCGTCTCCTCGACCGGGTCGTAGCCGGCGCCGTCACCGATCAGCGCACCGCCGGGGGCCTCGTCGCCGAGCGAGCCGGCGCCCTTGAACGGGTCGTTGACGACGGCGAGGCGGGTGCCGTCGTCGAAGACGGCCTCGACCTGGACGACGGTGACCACGTCCGGCACGCCGGGCAGGACGTCGTGGGCGGTCAGCACGGAACGGCCGGCCTCGATGGCCTCGGCGAGGCGTCGGCCGTCGCGGGCGGCCTCGCAGACGGTGTCCGCGATCAGGGCGGTGGCCTCGGGGATGTTGAGGCGTACGCCCCGGGCGCGGCGGGCGCGGGCCAGCTCGGCTGCTGTGAAGATCAGCAGCCGGTCCCGCTCGGTGGGGGTCAGTCGCACGGTTCCTCGCTCGCGGTCGCCGGGACGGGGTCGGCTCGGGGCTTCGGGGCCTCGGAGGCTTTCGGGGGTGATGTTAGAACGGCGTTCAAACATCCCGGGTCATTGAACCCGGACCGGGCCGCCCTGTCCAGCGTTGCCGGTCCGCGCGGGTTCGGCTCCCTGGGCGGGGGATGGGGGTGAGGCGGGAGCCGGGGGGTGGCCGAGCGGTGGGCGTGACGGCCGCCGGCCCCGGCGCGGGGTGGGGGTGCGGCAGGGGGCGCGTGGTCGGGCGCACGGTCCGTGCGGGCGCCGGGTGTGCGCGGGATCGAGGGTCGGCGGGTTCGAAAACGGCCTCTGCGCTTCGCAAACCTGTCCGGCGCGGGCAGTTGGATCACGCGAACCTCCCCGTGCCCCTTTCACCCCACGTGATCGGACGCACACTGTTGCAAACGCCGTCAACTGGGCATGAGGATGGTGGTCAGATCGAGGGGGCCACCCGGCCGGCGGGGGATCCGGAGGCGGGGGCCCGGATTCCAGGGCGGGGGCATGTGGTGATGAACGGTCAGTCGCGATTCCCGCGGCAGCGGACGAGTTCGGGCGATGCCTACCGGTCCGGTCCGGTCCAGGGGGCGGTCGGCGGCACCGGCGCGAACGGCACCACCAGTACGACCGGCACGAGCGGGACGACCGACGCGAGCGGGACCACCCATGCGAACGGGACGGCCCTGCCGGACGCGCCGGCCCCCGGCTGTGCGCTGATCCGCCGGCTGCACCTGACGCTCGACCCGGCCGACGTGGTCGCGGTCGGCGCGGTCCGGCGGCGGCTGCGCACCGCGCTGAGCCACTGGGGGGTGCCGGAGCTGTCCGACACCGCCGAGCTGCTCTCCTCCGAGCTGGTCACCAACGCGCTGCTGCACACCACCAAGG
The DNA here is from genome assembly GCF_055560835.1 of Kitasatospora sp. NPDC023120. Taxonomy (NCBI): domain Bacteria; kingdom Bacillati; phylum Actinomycetota; class Actinomycetes; order Kitasatosporales; family Streptomycetaceae; genus Kitasatospora; species Kitasatospora sp. NPDC023120. The sequence goes on from NZ_JBVHHY010000009.1 coordinate 136,929, forward strand.
GCGCCGTCTTCGACGCGGTGCTCGGATCGGACCACCGGCTGCGCATCGAGGTGCAGGACGGCACCAGCAAGCTGCCCGGGCGCCGGCGGGATCCGGAGGCCGAGTACGCGACCTCGGGGCGCGGCCTGCTGCTGGTGGAGGCGCTCGCGGACTCCTGGGGCGTACAGCTGAGAGGCGACGGCAAGGTCACCTGGTTCGAACTCGTGTCGCCCTGAACCGTACGCCGCCGTCGTACGATTGTTCGCGGTCGATTGATTCGCTGTCGAAGGAAGCCCTGAACAGAAGGCGGAGCGGAAGATTTCCGGCCCGTTGGCATTGCCGCTCGGCGGAACATTGGCCAGGATGGTGGGAATGTGTGTCCACGTGCGGGAAGCAGCGGGGAGACCGTACCTCGACTGACCACCGTCCGTCGGCACCGTCCTATCCAGCACGACCCATCACACCGCCACGCGGCCCGTCCGGACGGTCGGCGCGGTCCGCCACGGCAGCGGCAGGAGCAGCATGCCCACTGAGCCCGAGTCGCCGGGGCCGGCGCTTCCTCCCGGCGCGTCCGCCGTCGAGCCGCGAGCCGTGGAAGCCGGAAACGCAGAACCCGGAAGCGCGGACCGGCGAGCCGTGGAGCCCGGCACAACGGAGCTGCGGACCGCGGAGCCCCGCATCGTCGAGCAGCCCGTCGCCGGCCCCACCACCGCCGGGACGGGCCGGGCCCGGCCGCCCGCGCAGTCGGCCCGGCGGGCCCCCGCGGTGCGCCCGTCCCCCAGCCTCGCCGCCGCCCGGCTGGCACCCGTGCTCTCCGGCGGACTGCCGCCCGCCTCCGCCGACTCCATGCCGGACTGGCTGGAGCCCGCGATGGCCGCCAACGGCATCGGCTCCTTCGACTGGGACATCCGCCGCGACGTCCTGGAGGGCGACCAGCGGGCCTGCGCGATCATCGGCCTGGACACCCAGGGGCAGGCCTGCTTCGACCGCACCGCCGACGCCTTCCTGGCCCTGCTGCACCCCGAGGACGCGCCCGTGGTGCGCCGCCGGGTCGAGCGCGCGGTCGCCGAGCTCGGCCAGTGCGGCGCCTACTACCGCACCGTCGGGCCGAACGGCAGCATGCGCGCGGTGCGCTTCCGCGGCCGGGTGCTCGCCGACGCCTTCGGCCGCGCCTCCCGGATGGTCGGCTTCGTCTGGGACGCCACCGTCGAGCTGCACAAGCGCGACCGCGCCGACCGGATGGCGCTGCTGCGCGAGGAGCGCTCCCGGTTCATCAAGGAGGCGGCGCGCGCCCTCTCCGAAGCCGTCACCGTCCGTGACGTGGCCCGGGTGTTCACCGAGCTGCCGCTGCCCGGGCTGCCTCCGGACGGCCTGGTGCTGGCCTCCTTCGAGGCCGGACGGGCCCGGATCCTCGGCGCCTCCGGCTACCGCGCGGACGCGCTGGCGGTCTGGGACCGCACCGTGCTGCCCGCCGGCCACCCGGCCGCCGAGGCGCTGCGGAACCGCGCGCCGGTGTTCGTCTCGAGCCGCGAGGAGTTCCGCGACCGCTACCCCGACGTGTGGGAGACGGCCAGCCGCACCGGCCGCGGCTCCTGGGCGTACCTGCCGCTGGTGGCCAGCGGCCGGGCGATCGGCGTCTGCGTGGTCAGCTTCGACGACGAGCGGGCGCTGGACGCGGACGAGCGCACCCTGCTGAGCACCCTGGGCGGACTGGTCGCCCAGTCGCTGGCCCGGGCCCGGCTGCACGACGCCGAGCACGAGCTGGCGGCCGGCCTGCAGCGGGTGATGCTGCCGCGCACCGTCCCGTCCGTACCGGGCGTGACGACCGCCGTGCGCTACCTCGCGGCCGGCTCCGGCCTGCAGATCGGCGGCGACTGGTACGACGTGGTGCCGCTGCCCGGCGGGCACGTCGGCCTGGTGATCGGCGACGTCCAGGGCCACGACGTGCACGCCGCCGGGATCATGGGCCAGCTGCGGATCGCGCTGCGCGCCTACGCGGCCGAGGGCCACCCGCCCGCCGCCGTGATGGCCCGCGCCTCCCGCTTCCTCGCCGACCTGGACACCGACCACTTCGCGACCTGCACCTACGCCGAGGTCAACGTGGACTACGGCGTGGTCTACGCCGTCCGGGCCGGCCACCTCGACCCGGTGGTGCGCCGCGCGGACGGCACCGCCGCCGTGGTGCCGGTGGCCGGCGGGCTGCCGCTGGGCATCGACCCGGACCAGGAGTACCGGGTCACCCGGTTCAGCCTGGACCCGGGCGAGACCGTGCTGCTCTGTACCGACGGCCTGGTCGAGGCGCGCGGCATGGACCTGGACGAGGGCGTCGCCCGGCTCACCCGTGCGCTCGCCCGCCCGCTGCCGTCCGCCGCCGAGGCGGCCCGCGACCCGCTGGAGGAGCTGGCCGACCGGATCGCCTCCCAGGCCGCCGACTCCAGCGAGCGCGAGGACGACATAGCGCTGCTGCTCCTGCGCTGGGACGGCCCGGCGGGCGGCCTCGCCGCCCAGCAGCTCCGCCGTCGGATCGGCCAGGCCGACCTGGCGCGGGTCGCCGAGGTGCGGGCCGAGCTGCGCGACGCGCTGCGCCGCTGGGGCGTCGCCGAGTTCATCGACACCGCCGAGCTGCTCTCCTCCGAACTGGTCACCAACGCCATCCGGCACACCGACCGGGACGCCATGTTCACCGCCCGGCTCTACCGGGAGCCGGAGCAGGACGGCGGGCGGACCAGGCTGCGGGTCGAGGTGGAGGACGAGTCGGACCTCTGGCCGACCCGCCGGACCCCGGGGGAGCAGGCCTCCTCCGGGCGCGGGCTGATGCTGGTCGAGGCGCTGGCGGACTCCTGGGGTGTGGAGCCGCGCGGGTCCGGCAAGCGGATGTGGTTCGAGCTCAGCGGGGCGGCGGCCTGAGTGCGGGCGACGGCCTGAGGGCCCGGTGCACCCGGGGCATCCCGGGTGCACCGGCCTCGCAGGGCGCCCCGGGGCGTCAGCCGAACTGCTGCTCCAGGTCCTTCAGCTTGCGCTCCAGCGAGTCCAGCCGGGGCAGTGTGACGGTGTCCTCCTCCAGCGTGAGGTCGATGGTGCGCCGCTCCGGGCGGGCCGGCAGTCCGGGCTGGACGACCGTGCCCTCGGCGGGCTCGACCTCGCGCGGCGCGGCGGACCGCTCCACCTCGGGGCGTTGCGCCCCCGCCCGGTCGAGCCCCGGCCGCTCGGTTGCTGCGGGCCGTTCGACCTCCGGCCGTTCGACCTCCGGCCGTTCGACCCCGGGTCCGCCGGCTATGGCGGGCTCCGAGCCGGACTCCAGCTGCCGTGCGGCGGTGCCGCGGCGCCAGGTGCTGTGGGAGCGGTTGATCGCCCGGATCTCGGCCCGCTCGCGGCGCCCGGCCAGCTTGCGGCGCTCCTTGTCCAGGGCGCGCTCCCGCTTGTCCTCGCGGACCTCGTCCACCGCCTCGTCCAGGCTGCGCACGCCCTCCAGGAGCATCAGCGACCAGGCCGCGTAGGTCTCGCGCGGGGCGCGCAGCCAGCGGACGATGCGGATCTGCGGCAGCGGCCGGGGGACCAGCCCCTGCTCGCGCAGCGCGGCCCGGCGGGTCTGCTTGAGCGCCCGGTCGAACAGGACCGCCGCCGAGAGGGACATGCCGGAGAAGAACTGCGGAGCGCCGGCGTGGCCGAAGCCGCGCGGGGCGTGCACCCAGTTGAACCAGGCCGAGGCGCCCGCGAAGACCCAGACCAGCAGGCGGGAACCGAACGCCGCGTCGCCGTGGCTGGCCTCGCGGACGGCGAGCACCGAGCAGAACATCGCGGCGCCGTCGAGCCCGAACGGGACGAGGTACTCCCAGCCGCCGGAGAGGTTGAGGTTCTGCACGCCGAAGCCGACCAGCCCGTGGAAGGAGAGCGCGGCGGCGACGGCGGCGCAGCAGAACAGCAGCGTGTACGAGGCGGCGCCGTACAGGGATTCCTTGCGGCGGCGCCGTTCCTCGGAACGCTCCCAGGAATCGCCGGCGGTGGCGGCGGATCCCCGGCTGCGGAGCAGGGCCACCAGGAGCGCGCTGACCAGCAGCCCCGCGACTCCGGTGACGGCCCACCCGAGCGGTATGTCGGACAATTTCATCGCCGGAACCAGCCTCGCTTTCCTGCGTCGCGTTCCTGCGTCGTGTGGCGGGGACCATCATGACGGATGCTCGGCGGGCGAATGACCGATTCGCTGTCAATGCGCTGGGGAGAGGGATTTCTGACTCAGCGACAAAAAGATTGTCAGATAAATCTGAAGCGGATTGTTCCTGATATTCCGGGCTTTCCGGATCTGATGTCGGACAGGTTTTCGTCAACGTCGCGTGACGCGGGGGCAGCCGCCGCACATCTCCTTCGGTTCCACGGTGTAGACGAGGCAACAGCTGGCCCGGGCCCGGTCCGTACCCGAAGCGCCGACAGCCGACCCCGGGGCATCCGAAGCGCCGCCGCACCCGGGAGCCGGGGGTGCGAAGCCGGCGCCCGGGGTGAAGGGGGCCGGCGCGGGGGCGGGGCTCCCGTCCGCACCGGGCGCGTGCGCGGGCCCGATGCGCTCGCGCGGCCCGGCGCGCTCGCCCGACTGAGCGCGCTCGCCCGACGGAGCGGGCTCGCCCGGCTCGGTGCGCTCGCCCGGCGACCCGGCGGGTGCCAGCAGTGCGGAGAGTTCGGCCCGCGCCCGGTCCGGCTCCCCGAGCAGCCCGCCCGCGTACCAGAGCCCCTCCACCACCGCGTCGGTGGCCATCGCCCACAGCACCCGGGGCCCGCGCCGGGCCTCCGGGCGGAAGGCGGCCAGCACCGGCGCCAGGAACCCGCCCAGCGCGCACCGGAGTTCGGCGGCGAGCGCGGCCCCGTCCGGCATCGGACGGGCCTGCGGCGAGCCGGCCGCCGGGTCGTCCGGCAGGCAGGCGAACTCCGTCGGGCGGACCGTCAGTTCCACCGCCTCGGGCCGTCGGCGCAGCGAGACGTCCCCGAGGGCGAGCAGCGGCACGCGCCGCTCCAGGAACCACGGCAGGGTGAACAGCAGCGAGACCGGCCAGACGAAGCGGTGCAGCCCGAACCCGGCCGCGACGTCCGGGCGCAGCGGCTGCCCGTAGCGGGCGAGGCCCTGCCGGGCGTCGTGGGCGATCAGCTCGCGCACCGCCTCGGGGCGGGCGGCGAGGTCGGCGGCGGGCAGCCAGCCGCCGCCGCGTCGGGGCGGTGCGCTGCGCACGCGCAGGACGGGGGTGAGCCCGGACAGCCGGTGGTACGAGGGGGCGCCCGCGGTGAGGGGGGTGGGTGCGGGGACGGGGGCCTGCGCCCCGGTGCTGCGGGGGGCGCACGGCGTGGGTCCGGGCCTGGTGCTGCTCGCGGTCATGGGCGGGCCCCATCGGGTCGACCGGGGCTCCGCCCATGGACCGCCCGGCGCCGCCCGGCGGTGGTGATGTGCCGGGCGCGGCAGGACCGGGGCATGGCGGTGCCCGGGGAACGGCAAGCCGACCCGGCCGGGGCACTGCTCACCCCGGCCAGGTTAGGCTCACCTTAGCTGATTGTTCCCCGGGTCTCGCTCGTGATGCGCCCGTCCGGGGGAGCCCCCGGCGCGCGGGCGGGGTGACGGGGCGCGTCCGGGACTCCCAGCTGGCGCGCGAGCCAGACCGGCACCCCGCCCAGGGCCTGCACCAGCCGGGCCGCCTCGGCACGCAGCCGCGCGGCCTCGGCGGGCTCGGACACCTCGGCGAGCGCCGCGAGCGCCGGAGCCACCCCCACCGTGAAGCCGAGTTGCTCGCGCAGCCGCAGCGAGGCGTCGAAGCCCTCCCGGGCGTTGCCGCGGTCCCCCCGGGAGAGCGCCAGCGCGGCCAGGTGGCGCCAGGTGTACGAGCGCAGCAGTTCGTCCCCGCGCTCGCCGGCGCCCTCGTGCGCCCGGCGGTAGGCGATCCAGGCGGCGCCGCGGTCGCGCAGCAGGTTCTCGGCGACCAGTCCGCGCCGGAAGTCCAGCAGTGGGCGGCCCGGCGCGTCCGGCGGCAGCAGGGCCGAGGTGCGGCCGAGCGCCGCCTGTGCCTCGTCCAGCCGGTCCCGCGGGCCGAGCACGCTCGCGACGTACGCGAGGAAGCCGCGGGCGCAGGCGGCGCCCGCGCGCTGCTCGGTCCCGGCCGCCAGTGCCTCCGCCAGGCGCAGCGCCTGCTCCGCCTCGGTCCAGTTCGCGGCGGTGAACAGGCATTGCTCGATGAGGAGTTCGGCCCGTCCGAGGGCTGCCGCGGGGTCCCGCTCGGCGGCCGGGCGGAGCAGCTCGGCGGCCTCCTGCCAGCACCCCCGGGACCTCAGTCGCCACACGGTGTCGCCCGGCTCCTCCGCTGCCGCCCGCCCCCGCCCGTCCGGGCCGCTCGGCCCCCAACCGTGCTCCGACCAACCGTGCTCCGACAACGCCACCTCCTTGTGTGCGCCATCCAGCAGGGCGCGGACCCGCCCCTGGGGCCCTGCCGCCCACGACCCGTGCGCATGGCGACGGCAGGGCGAAAGGCCCGCGCTGTGGCGGCAATTCAACACGGGGGTGAGCTTGTGCACCAGATCACGAGCGGAGGTTGTTGCTTTCGGAGGAGAAATGATCTAGAGGGGCCGTCCGGGCGGTCAGGAGGTCCAGCCGGTCTCCATCAGGGCCTCGGCGGCGCCGTTCGCGGGCTGCGGCACACCTGCCAGGTCCAGGCTGAACAGGGCCACCAGCAGCTGCTCGCCGCGCACGGTGGCCTGGTGCGAATAACCCGCGAGGGTGAACATCGCGGCGGCCATCTCCTCGGCGTGCAGGGTCTGCAGCCACAGGCACTCGACCGACTTCACGTCGGCGGGCTCGGTCCAGGTGTCGACCTGGGCGACCATCCGGCTGCCCAGCAGGGTGACCCCGTCCCGCTCCTGGGCCTCGGTCAGCTCCAGGTCGTCGAAGCCGAGCCACTCCAGGTAGCGGGCGGCGGTGAACACCGCGTCCTGCGAGGTGCGCACCGGGTGCGGGCGGAAGGGGGCGCGGTGGCGGAACGGGCGGGTGCGGTCGGCGGAGGTTCCGGGCGGCGCGGGCGGGGCGGGCACCGGGGCGCCCATCGGGTGGGCCGGGTGGGGGCGGGTGGCCTGCGGGCCGGGGGCGGCGAGCGGGCCCGCCGTACCGCTGCCCAGGCGGGTGGCGCGGTCCACCGGAAGCCGGACGGTGGCGCCGCAGTTGCAGGTGAACTCGGGCTGCGGCCACTGGTCGGAGCGGCCGCAGTGCGGGCAGCGCATGCTCAGCCAGGAGTCCTCCCAGGAGCGGAAGCGCACCTGCACCGGCACCCCGCCGCGCAGCAGCGGAACCTTGAGGGAGGCGCCGCAGGGGCAGGGCAGCGACGGCGGCTCGTACAGGTGCTCGCGGCGGCAGGCGGGGCAGCGGATCGCCCGGGCGCCACCGCCCACCCCCGGCCGTGTGGGGTCGTGTCCGGTGAAGTCGTCGGGCAGTCCTGCCATCGCGGGCTCCGTCCGTCGGTGTCGGGTGGGTTGGGACGATTCCCATGCTCCCCGAAATGTCCGGCGTTGGGCGCGGAATGGGGCAATCCTCAGGGATGGATCAGGGACCCCTGACCGTCAAGGGCGAAGCGGGCCCCCTCCTGCGGGGGAGGGTCAGCCGGCCGACCAGCGGGCCAGGTCGGCGGGGGTGTCCAGGTCGTCCGGGACGGCGACGTCGGCGCACTCGACCAGGGCGACCTCCGCCGTGTGCGCGGTCAGCAGGGCGCGCGCACCGGCGTCCCCGGAGGCGCCCGCGGCCGCCTCGGCGAAGTGCCGCGCGCCGATCAGCACCGGGTGGCCGCGCCGCCCGTCGTAGGCCGCCGCGGCCAGTTCGGCGCCCGCCCGGTGCGCGGCCAGCAGCCGGGCCACCGCGGCCGGGGTGACGCCCGGGGTGTCCACCAGCATGACCAGCACCGCCGAGACCCGCGGCGGAAGGGCGGCCAGGCCGGCCCGCAGCGAGGAGCCCATGCCGCCCGCCCAGTCCGGGTTGGCCACCAGGCGGCAGCCCGGCAGGTGCGCGGTCGCCCGGACCCGGTCGCCCGCCGCGCCCAGCACCACCGTGACGTCCGCGCAGCCGCCGGCCCGGACCACCGCCACCGCGTGCTCCACCAGCGGCCGGCCCCCGTACCGGATCAGGGCCTTGGGCCACCCGCCGAGGCGCCGTCCGCCCCCGGCGGCGAGCACGAGGGCGGCGACCGGGGCGGCCCCGGGAGGCGGGGCGGCCCCGGCGGGCGTCGGCTGCCCGGCGGGCGGTGGCGCAGTCTGCATGGGCCCAGCCTGCCGGTAGCGGGCGGGGTCGCGCATTGTGGGAATCCACAAGGCGAAGCCGCAGGTGGCGGCCGCTCCCCGGTGGTTCGGCCGCTGGTCCTGCGTCCCGCCCGCCGCCTGTACTGGGACGATGAACACCGCACCGCGCCCGCTGGTGGACCGCTTCGGCCGGGTCCACACCGATCTGCGGGTCTCGCTGACCGACCGCTGCAACCTGCGCTGCACGTACTGCATGCCGGCGGAGGGCCTCGACTGGCTCGCCCGGGCGGAGGTGCTGAGCGACGACGAGGTGGTGCGCCTGGTGCGGATCGCCGTCGAGCGGCTGGGGATCGCCTCGGTACGGCTGACGGGCGGCGAGCCGCTGCTGCGGCGGGGGCTGCCCGGACTGGTCGCCCGGCTGGCCGCGCTCGGGGTGGAGCTGTCCCTGACGACCAACGGGATCGGGCTGGCGCGTACGGCGGTCGCGCTGCGCGAGGCGGGGCTGGGTCGGGTGAACGTCAGCCTGGACACGCTGCGCCCGGAGCGGTTCGCGGCGATCACCCGGCGCGACCGGCTGGCCGACGTGCTGGCGGGGCTGGCGGCGGCTCGAGCGGCGGGGCTGGGACCGGTGAAGGTGAACGCGGTGCCGGTGCGCGGGGTGAACGAGGACGAGATCGTCGAGCTGGCCGAATTCGCCGTCGAGCACGGGTACGCGATGCGGTTCATCGAGTCGATGCCGCTGGACGCGCAGGGCGCGTGGGACCGCGCGGCGATGGTGACGGCGGAGGAGATCCTCGCCGCGCTGGGGCAGCGCTTCGACCTGGTGCCGGAGGGACGGCGCGGCAGCGCCCCGAGCGCCCCGGCGGAGGAGTGGCGGATCGCGGGGACGGACGCGGTGGTCGGCGTGATCGCCTCGGTGACCCGGCCGTTCTGCGGGGGCTGCGACCGGGTGCGGCTGACGGCGGACGGGCAGCTGCGCAACTGCCTGTTCGCGACGGAGGAGTCGGACCTGCGGGTGCTGCTGCGCGGCGGGGCGGACGACGTGGCGGTCGAGGCGGCCTGGCGGGCGTCGGTGGCGGGCAAGGGGCCCGGGCACGCCATCGGCAGCGCGGACTTCGTCCGTCCCGACCGGCCGATGTCCGCGATCGGCGGCTGACGAGGCGTCACGCCCGGGCGGCGGGGGACGGGCGCGGTGCGCCCCGGGCCGATGCGCCCCGGGCCGATGCGCCCCCGGACCGGACCCGGCCCGGCCCGGCCCGGCCCGGCCCGGCCCGGACCGGACCCGGCCCGGCCCGGCCCGGCCCGGCCCGGACCGGACCCGGCCCGGACCGGACCCGGCCCGGCCCGGACCGGACCCGGCCCGGCCCGGACCGGACCCGGCTCGGCACGGATCCGGTTCGGGTGGTATTCGTGGGCGGTGGCCCCGACGATCTCCTGTTCCCCTCGCTCCTCCCGGCTTCCCCGGTTCCGCCGGCGCACCCCGCCCGCCCTCGCCCTCGCCGCCGCGCTCGCCCTGCTGAGCGGCTGCACCGGCTCCGGCGGTACGGCCCGGACCGCCGGCCGGCCGCCGCTCGACGACCTGGTCGCCGGCACCGCCGCCCCGGCCCTGCGCGCGCTCTACGAACAGCGGATCGACTGGCGGCCCTGCCCCGAGGAGGCCGGCGGCGACCAGGGCGGACCGACCATCGAGTGCGGCACCCTCACCGTGCCGCTGGACTACGCCGACCCCGGCGGCCGCACCATCGGCGTCGCCCTCGCCCGGCTGCCCGCCGCCGACCCGGACCGGCGGATCGGAGACCTCCTGATCAACCCCGGCGGCCCCGGCAACTCCGGCATCAGCATGATCCGTTGGGACTGGCAGAGCTACCAGGGGCCGCTGCACGACCGCTTCGACCTGGTCGGCTTCGACCCGCGCGGCACCGGGGACACCGCCCCCGTCCACTGCCTGGACGACCGCACCCGCGACGAGTGGAACGCCACCGACGACCAGGCCTACGACCACGGCCGGATCCTCGCCGACGCCTGCCGGAAGAACCACGCCGACCTCCTCCCGCACGTCGGCACCCGCGACACCGCCCGCGACCTCGACGTGCTGCGCGGCGCCCTCGGCGACCGCAAGCTGGACTTCATCGGCTACTCCTACGGCACCCACCTCGGGGCCCTCTACGCCGAGGAGTTCCCCGACCGCACCGGCCGGCTCGTGCTCGACGGCGCCGTCGAGCACGGCACCGACCCGATGCGGCTCGACGTCGAGCAGGCCGTCGCCGGCGAGAACGCGTTCCGGGCCTTCGCCGCCTCCTGCGCCACCGACGACCCCGACACCTGCCCGTTCGGCGCCGACCCGGTCACCGCCCCGCAGTACCTCGCCGACTTCCTCGACGGCCTGAGCGCCCACCCGCTGCGCGCCGGCGACGGCCGCACCCTCACCGCCGCCCTCGGCTGGGCCGCCGCCCTCAACGTGCTCTACGACGGCCACCGCTCCTGGTACCGGCTGCACGACGCCCTCGCACCCGCCCTCACCCGCGGCGACGCCGACGGCCTGCTCGCCCTCGCCGACAGCGCCAACGGCCGTGGCGAGAACGGTCGTTACACGACCGTCGCGGACGCCTTCGCGGCCATCTCCTGCGCCGACCTGCCGGCTCCCACCGAGGCGCAGCTGCGCGCGGCCCTCGCCGACCTCGCCGCCCAGGCCCCGCTGACCAGCCGGCACAACCCCGTGACCACCCTGCTCTCCCCGGACTGCCGCCCCTGGCCGTACCGTTCGACCGAACTCCCGCACCCGGTCCGGGCGCCCGGCAGCGCCCCCGTCCTGGTCATCGGCTCCACCGAGGACCCGGTCACCCCGTACCCGTGGGCGCAGCGGCTGGCGGGCGGGCTGGCGCACGGCGTGCTGCTCACCCGCGAGGGCGACGGGCACACCGCGTCCGACAAGAGCGGGTGCGTCCGGACGGCCATCGCCGCGTTCCTGGTGGACGGGCGGATGCCGGCGGCGGGGACGGTCTGCCCGTCCGACTGAGCACCCGCGGGAAAGGGGGCGTACCGCGCGAACGCGGCACGCCCCCGGGGGAGTTGCGAGGTGCGGGTGACGGTCAGGAGGCCGGGGCCGTCAGGTCGTAGAAGGTGGCCGAGCCGACGGTCCTGGCGGTGAAGTGGGCGGCCACCCAGGACTCGATCTCGCTGTTCTCCGAGGTCTGCTGCCCGTCGCCGCCCGACCGGGCGCCCGCGCCCTCGGTGGCGCCCGTGCCGCCCGGGCCGCCGAAGCCGCCGCGGGAGCCGCCGGCGATGAACCAGTGGACCTTGCCCTCCTGGACGTACTTTCGGAAGCCCGCCAGGCTCAGCGAGGGGTCGGTGCCGTTGAAGCCGCCGAGGGCCATCACCGGTTCGCCGGTGGCGAGTTGGTAGCCGGCGGCGTTCTGGGAGCCGACCGTGGCGGCCGCCCAGGTGTAGCGGTCGGCGTTCTCCTTCAGTAGGGCTGCGGCCTCCTCGCTCACCTTGGTGCCGCCGAGCAGGCCGCCCATGCCGCCACCGCCCATGCCGCCGGGGCCGCCCGTACCGCCCATCGCCTCCGGGTCCGTCGCGCCGGGGAAGCCGGGGGCGCCTTGAGCCCCGGGGAAGCCGGGGACGGTGGCGTTGCCGCGGTCGTGGCGGCCGCCCGTCCCGCCGGAACCGGACCCGGAGCCCGAGCCCGACCCGGAGCCGCCGGGGAAGCCCGGGAAGCCCTGCCCCTTGGCACTGCCCTGCCCGCCCGGGCCGAAGAACATCCGCCCGTTGCCCGCGAAGCCCTTGCCGCCCTTGCGTCCGCCGCCGCCCGGCCCGAACGCGCCCTGCACGCCCGGTCCGGCGGTCACGATCGAGCCGGTGTGCGCCGTGCCGACGGTGTCCACCGCGTACGCCGCCGGACCGCCGAGCGCCGCGGCCAGGCCCACCAGGCCCGCCACCGAGGCGATCCGCGCCCCGGCCCGGCCCGAGGCCCGCCCGGCGAGCTGCCCACCGACCAGCGCGACCGCCGCCGCCAGTCCGCCGACCAGCACCGCCCAACGCAGCCAGGGCAGGAAGTCCGAGCTACGGCCGAGCAGCACGAACGCCCACACCGCCGTCACCGCGAGCGTCCCGGCGAGCACCAGCGCCCAGGGCAGCCGGTGCCGCGCCCGCCACAGCCCGTCCACGCCCATGCCGACCAGTGCCGCCACGGCCGGGGCCAGCGCCACCGTGTAGTACTGGTGGAAGATCCCGGACATGAAGCTGAAGATCAGTGCGGTGGAGAGCAGCCAGCCGCCCCAGACCAGGAACGCCGCGCGGGCGGTGTCGGTGCGGGCGTAGCGGCGGGTCGCCCAGAGGCCGACCAGCAGAAGGATCAGCGCGGCGGGCAGCAGCCAGGCGATCTGCCCGCCGATGTCGGTGCCGAACAGCCGGGTCAGGCCGGTCTCGCCCCAGCCACGGCCGCCGCGCATCGCGCCGCCCGGCAGGTCCAGCCCGGCCGGCAGCCGTCCGCCGCCGCCCACGCTGCCGGTCTCGTCGCCGTTGATCCGGCCGAGGCCGTTGTAGCCGAACGTGAGCGACAGGAAGCTGTCGTCCTGCGAGCCGCCGACGTACGGGCGGGCCGAGGCGGGCAGCAGCTCCACGATCGCGACCCACCAGCCGCCGGACACCACCATCGCGGCGCCCGCGAGCAGCAGCTGCCGCACCCGCCGCCACAGCCCGGTCGGCGCCACCACCAGGTAGATCACCGCGAAGGCGGGCAGGATCAGGAAGGCCTGCAGGGTCTTGGTGAGGAAGGCGAGGCCGAACATCACCCCGGTGAACAGCAGCCACCGGGTGCTCGCCGCCTCGGTCGCCCGCACCAGCCCGTACGCGGCGAGCGTCAGCAGCAGCACCAGCAGCGCGTCCGGGTTGTTGAAGCGGAACATCAGCGCCGCCACCGGGGTGAGCGCCAGCGCGGCGCCCGCCAGCAGGCCGCCGAGCGGGGAGAAGCGGCGGCGCACCGTCGCGTACAGCACGCCGACGGTGGCCGCGCCCATCAGCGCCTGCGGGGCCAGCACCGACCAGGAGGAGAGGCCGAAGACCCGCGCCGAGAGCGCCATCGGCCACAGCGAGGCCGGGGGCTTGTCGACGGTGATGAAGTTCCCGGCGTCGGAGGAGCCGAAGAAGAAGGCCTTCCAGCTCCGGCTGCCCGCCTGCACGGCGGCCGAGTAGAAGGCGTTGGCCCAGCCGGAGGCGCTCAGGCCCCACAGGTAGAGGACGGCGGTCGCGGCCAGTAGCGCCAGCAGGGCCGGGCGCACCCAGCGCGGGTCGTCCGCGCGCCCGCGCCAGGCACGGGCCGGGAGGGTGCGCAGCCGGCCGGACCAGGAGGCCGGTCCCTCGGGGCCGGCGGGCGGCAGGGGCTGCTCGGGGAAGAGCGGTGCCGGGTCCGGCCGGGCCGGACCCGGCTGCGGCACCTCCGGCGGCGGGTGGTTCGCGGCCTCGGGCCACGGGTCGCCGGCCGGAGGGGAGTAGCTGCTCGTGGTCATGCGCCATACGGTGGGTGGCGCGGCTGAGAGAACCGTGAAGCGGGGCTGTGAGCCGGGTGTGATCTGCCGGTCGCCGGGTCTCAGGCGGACGGCGGCATGGTGATGTGCTTGCCCAGCCACTCCAGGGCCGGGGGGATCTCCCGGGTCCAGGTGTGGAAGTTGTGGCCGGCGGTGTCCAGGGTGATCGTGGACATCTTGGTGGGGGCCTTGAAGGCGGCGACCATGGCCTTGGTCTCGTCGTAGTTGTTCTCGTCGTTGGCGGTGGTCAGCAGCAGCGAGACCGGGGCGGGCGGCTGGTTCTTCAGCCGCCACAGCAGGTCGTTCTCCTGCTTGAGCTGGGCGCTACCACCGAACAGGTCGCCGGTGCTGGGGTCGTGGGCCGCGCTGTAGTAGCCGGAGAGCGCGATCGCCGCGGGGTACGAGTCGGGCTTGCGCAGCGCGAACTTGAGCGCGCAGTAGCCGCCGGTGGAGTTGCCGATCACGGCCCGGTTGGCCGGGTCGGTGCCGATCCGGTAGGTGGCGGCGAGGGCCTTGGGCAGGTCGCTGGTGAAGAAGGTCTCCACCTGCGGGCCGTTCGGCACGTCGACGCACTCGGTGTCCCGGTTGCCGACGAGCGTGGGGCGGGCCATCACCAGGATGGTCGGCGGCAGCTTCTTCTGCTCGATCGCGTCGAGCGTGGAGGCCGGGTACTTCATCAGCGAGATCAGCTTCTCCGGGGTGCCCGGGTAGCCGGTGAGCACCAGGGCCATCGGGAAGCGCTGCTTGGCGAAGTCCGGCTGGAAGTACTGCGGCGGCAGGTAGACGTACGCCTCGGTGCTCAGACCGCTGCCCGCTCCTTTGACGGCCACCTGCTGGATCAGCCCGGAGCGCTCCGGGTCCGAGCCCTGGGAGGAGTAGAAGCTCTGCTGCCCGGTGACGGCCACCCCGGAGGCGTTCGGCGTGTGGTCGACCACGGTGCCGAGCTTGCCGCTGGTGCCGAGCAGGTCGGTCCAGGAGCTGTAGAAGCCGAAGTAGCTGTTGGCGACCAGGCCCATCGCGACCAGCACCGAGACCTGGGCGACCAGGAAGGCGCCGATCCGGCCCAGCCAGGACTTCCAGCCCTTCCCGCCGAACCGCGGCCAGAGCCACATGGTGGCGGCGAAGACGGCGATCGCGATGACCGAGGCGATGATCTGGAGGGGGAGGCCGGTGAGACTGAGCACGTGCCCGATCGTAGTTGACCCCCACGGGCGGGCCGGGGCGGGCCCTTCGGATGATCGTCCGGGACCGGTTGACCGGGGTCGTTCGTGCCCGGCAGCATGGCGGTTCGTGTGCGCGTGGGGAGCGCGTGCCGGATGACATCAGGGGTGGGGTCGTGAAGTCCACGGGATCTTTGGCGACGGTCGGTCTGGCGGTCGGCGGGATGCTGCTGCTCGCGGGGTGCACGGGCGGGGGCGGAGGTACGGCGTCGCCGACTGCTCCGGCGACGCCGTACGGCACGGTGCTCAGCCAGGTCCTCGAACCGATCAACACCGGGCTGGGGAAGGCGGCGGCGGCCAAGACCGAGATCGACCTCACCAGCGCGCTCGGCGCCGTCGGATCCCACGCCGGCCGCGCGGTCCGGAGCCTGGACTCCGCTGTTACGCCAGCCGGGGCCGAGGCGGCGCGCACCGATCTGGTGAACGCCCTGAACACGCTCTCGTCCGAAACCGCGACGATCAGCTCCGACATCTGGAAGAAGAAGCTCTGCACCCTGAGCGCCGCTCAGGCACACCTTGGCGCCGGGCAGGGGCTGCCCGGGCTCTCCGCGGCCCTGGCCAAGCTGACGGCGGCTGGGTACCCGACCACCTTCACCGTCCCGCAACTGCCCGTACAGCCGCCGCAGCCGCGGTCCCTGGACAACGGGACCATGGTCCGGGAGGGCGGGAAGAGCGGCAAGGGTGAGGCGAAAATCGACAACAACGGCCCGGCGGACGCGGTCTTCACGCTCGCCCAGGATGGGAAGTCGGTGGCCTCGGTATACGCGGCCAACGGGCAGCTGGCCACCATCGAGGGCATCAAGGAGGGCTCGTACGACGTCTACGTCACCACCGGGGTGGATTGGGACTCCGAGGCGAGGCAGTTCACACAGGACTGCCGGTTCATCAAGTACCCCGACACGTACGCGTTCTCGGGCCAGAAGGGCGGGTCTTGGAAGTTCGACCTCGCCCCGGCTAACGGCAAGGACGGCGTCAAGGTCGAGGGGCAGACAGTGAACTCCGCTCCGCAGCCGTAGTGCGTAACGGGCATATCGGGACGGGTGGTTGCCGCCGAGTGGCACAACAGGCGGCAAGGAGTGGCGAGTTCGGCCGGAACGGTTGACCCTTTGAAGTGACCATGGCACTTTCGTGCGGGCGCGGGCGTCGGCGACCAGTCGTACACCCCGCGATCCCCCACAAGGAGAGCCATGTTCAAGAGACTTGTCGCGGTGGCCGGTACGAGTGCCGTCGTCGCGGGCGGGCTGGCCTTCGCGGCCGCCCCCGCGCACGCCGTCCAGGCGGCCGACCTGACGAGCACCATCGCCCTGAGCAACTGCTCGGCCTCGCTGGTCCGCTACCCCACATCGGTGGCCGGCGACCGGGCGCTGATGCTCACCAACGGGCACTGCCTGCCGACCATGCCCTCGGCCGGCCAGGTCATCCAGAACGTCAGCGCCAGCCGCAGCGGCACCCTGCTCGACGGTGCGGGCAACAGCCTGGGCACCGTCCAGGCCGACAAGGTGCTCTACGCGACGATGACCGGCACGGACGTCGCGCTGTACCAACTCACCGACACCTACGGCTCGATCAGCTCCAAGTACGGCGCCACCGCGCTGACCGTCAGCGACGCGCACCCGGTCGACGGCGCCGCGATGTACATACCCTCCTCGTACTGGAAGCAGGTCTGGAACTGCTCCGTCAACGGGTTCGTGCCCACCCTCCGCGAGGACGAGTGGACCTGGCACGACTCGCTGCGCTACAGCTCCGGCTGCAACACCACGCACGGCACCTCCGGCTCGCCGATCGTCGACTCCGCCAGCGGGCGGATCGTCGGCATCAACAACACCGGCAACGACGACGGCGCGATGTGCACCCTCAACAACCCGTGCGAGGTGGCCGCCGACGGCACCACCAAGGCCTACAAGGGCCAGAGCTACGGCGAGGAGACCTACTGGTTCACCACCTGCCTGAACTCCAGCCGGGTCATCGACCTCAACGTGTCCGGCTGCCTGCTCACCAAGCCCGCCGGCAGCGGAGCCGTCTCGGTGACCAACCCCGGTGACCAGTCCACTGCCGTCAACGCCGCGGTCAACCTGCAGATCAACGCCTCCGGCGGCACCGCCCCGCTGTCCTACAGCGCGACCGGTCTGCCCTCCGGCCTGTCGATCAACGCCTCCACCGGCCTCATCAGCGGCACCGCGACCACCGGGGGCGGCTACCCGGTGACCGTCACGGTGAAGGACTCGGCCGGCAAGACGGCCACCGCGACCTTCAACTGGAACGTCATCGGCAGTGAAGGAAACTGCATCCCGGCGCAGCTGCTCGGCAACCAGGGCTTCGAGACCGGTTCGGCCTCGCCGTGGACGGCCAGCTCCGGTGTGGTCGACAACAGCTCCAGCCAGGCCGCGCACGGCGGTTCCTGGAAGGCGTGGCTGAACGGCTACGGCTCCAGCCACACCGACAGCCTGTCGCAGACGGTGAGCATCCCGAAGTCCTGCAAGGCGACGCTGAGCTTCTGGCTGCACATCGACACCGCGGAGACCGGCAGCACGGCGTACGACAAGCTGACCGTGTCGGTGAACGGCACCACGCTGAAGACCTACTCCAACGTGGACGCCGCGGCCGGCTACCAGCAGCGCACCTTCGACCTGTCGGCCTACGCGGGCCAGACGGTCACCGTGAAGTTCAACGGCGTCGAGGACTCCTCGCTGCAGACGAGCTTCGTGATCGACGACACCTCCGTCCAGACCGCCTGACGCCCCACCCCCCCAGGGCCCGGCGGCTCCGCCCGCCGGGCCCTGTCGGCTGCGCGGGGGACGCCGCGGTGGGTTCAGCGACCAGCTGACGTCGGGCTACCACGTCGATCCGAACACCGCGGACCTGGCCACGGCCGCAGACGTTGCGGGCTTCAACGGGCTCGGCTCCGCAGCAAAGAAGGCGGTGGAGAACGTGGCGCAGGGGACCGGGCTGACCCCGCAGCAGATCGAGGTGCTGTCCACAGCACCCGCGGACGCGGCGCGGGACGGCGCGACCGGCGGTGCCGGGCTGGTCACCAGGGCTGTCAATGGCTGAGGGCAAGCGGCTCCGGCGGCGGTGGCTCGCCGCCGGGGCCGCGGTGGTGCTCCCCGCCGGGACCGCGCTCGGGTGGTGGTGGCGGTCGGCCCACGCTCCGGCTGAACTGCCTGCCAGCGTCTGCTGGTCGGTGCTCACCCGGGCCGATCTCAAGCCCCTGGCCGAGCAGGTGCACGGGACCCTCGTCGAGCGCAATTCGACGGACGGTAGCCATGAGCACCTGCGACCGGCCCAAGGCGACCAGGACTGCAGGGTCGAGAGGAAGCCGGGAAGCGGTCTCCTGTGGGTCCAGGTGTGGTCGATGGGCGAGACCGCGATGGAGGTCAAGTACGGCTCGGATTCGGACCACCCGGGGTACAGCCGCCTGGACTTCGGCTCGGACGTCCAGGGGTGGGTCCGGCGGGGGCAGGTCGGGATGGTGTTCCGGTGCGAGACCCCGGAGAACGCCCGCCTGGGCCGGCCGTACACAGCGGTCGGCGTCGCGGCCGGTGAGCTCACCGACCTCACGTCCGCGAAGGTCCACCGGGCCGTTCTCGACATCGCGCTGAAGTACGCCAAGGCCGTCGTGGCGGACTACCCGTGCTCGAACCCGGTGCGGTTGCCGGACAGCGTTCCCGGGACAGCGGCGAACTTCCCGCCGCCGAGTCCCTGACCGGGCCGCGCCTATGCTAGCCGGATGATCAAGCCGATTGAGCTGGTGATATTCGACTGCGACGGTGTCCTGGTGGACAGCGAGGTGATCGCCGTGGGGGTGTTGGTGCGGCTGGGGGAGGAGTACGGCTGGCCGTTGACCGAGGGGGAGGCGATCGAGCGGTTCGTCGGGCGGTCGGAGGCGGTCAACAACGCGCTGGTCGCGGAGCGGCTGGGGGCGGAGACGGCGGCGGTGTGGGGCAAGCGGTTCCACGAGCTGCACGCGGAGGCCGTGGACGCCGGGCTGACGCCGGTGGACGGCCTGCCGGAGGCGCTGGACGCGATCGACCTGCCGGTGTGCGTGGCGTCCAGCGGGACGCACGAGAAGATGCGGCACACGCTGGGCCGGACCGGGCTGTACGAGCGGTTCGCCGGGCGGATCTTCAGCGCCACCGAGGTGGAGCACGGCAAGCCCGCGCCCGACCTGTTCCTGCACGCGGCGCGGAGCATGGGTGTCGACCCGGCGGCCTGCGTCGTGGTCGAGGACTCCGCGCCCGGTGTCGCGGCCGCCCGCGCCGCCGGGATGCGCGCCCTCGGGTACGCGGGCGGCGTCACGGCGGCGGAGCGGCTGGCCGGGCCGGGCACGGTGGTCTTCCGGGACATGCGCGAGCTGCCCGGGCTGATCGCCGCCGGGGCGGGCTACCAGGGGTAGGTGCCGCCCTCGCCGGCGAAGAACCGGCCGCTCGGCCCGGCCTCGGCCTCGCCGAGCTGCCGGGCGATCCGGCGGCCGCCCTCCTCGGCGGTGGCGGTGCCGCTGTGCCCGTTGAGGTCGGTCGCGCAGTAGCCCGGCTCCAGGGAGCTGACCTTGATGCCGGACTCGCGCAGCGCCCGGGCGTAGACCAGGGTGACGGCGTTCAGCGCGGCCTTGGAGGAGTTGTAGGCGAGCAGCGTCGCGATATCCCAGAGCGGGCTGTCCGGGTCGGCCAGGAAGCCGAAGCTGCCGAGCCCGCTGGAGACGTTGCCGATCAGTCCGGCCGGGGACCGGCGCAGCAGCGGCAGCATGGCGTTGATGACGGTGACGGCGCCGAACACGTTGGTCTCGTAGGTCTCGCGGACGGCCTCGACGGGCAGGTCCTCCGGGCTGCGCTGCCAGTCCCGGGCGACGCCCGCGTTGTTGACGAGGGTGTCCAGCCGGCCGTACTCGGCGGTGATCAGCTTGGCCGCGGCGGCGGCGGTCGCCGGGTCGGTGACGTCCAGGTGGACGAAGCGGGCGTCGAGGCCCTCGGCGGTGAGCCCGTCGGCGGCCGCGGCGCCGCGCTGCGGGTCGCGGGCGCCCATCAGCACGGTGTGCCCGGAGCGGGCGAGTTCCCGGGCGGTGGCGAGGCCGATGCCCTTGTTGGCGCCGGTGATCAGGACGATGCGGTTGGTGGTCATGGCCACACCCTGGCCCGGTGGGCACGGCGGTGGGAGAGCACTGTCGAGGGTGGTACCGGCGGTCCTATGGTCCGCGGTGGCCGGACGGGCGAGACTGGGGGCGTGGAACACGTGGACCGGGCGGAGCTGGCCGCCTTCCTGCGGCGCTGGCGCGCCCGGGTCCAGCCGGGCGACGTCGGCCTGCCGGCCGGTGGGCGGCGCCGTACTCCGGGCCTGCGCCGCCAGGAGGTCGCGCAGCTCGCGGGGATGTCGGTGGAGTACTACATCCGCCTCGAGCAGGGCCGGGGGCCGCGGCCGTCCCGGCAGATGATCGGGGCGATCAGCCGGGCGCTGCGGCTGTCCGACGACGAACGCGCGCATCTGCACCACCTGGTGGGCGAGCCGCCGCTGCCGCCGTCCGACCTGGTCCGCGAGGTGCGGCCGGGCATCCTGCACCTGCTCGACCGGCTGGACGACACCCCGGCCATGGTCTGCAGCGCCGCCCGCGACCTCCTCGCCTGGAATGCCATGGCGGCCGCGCTGCTCGGTGACTTCTCCGCGCTGCCGCCCGGAGAGCGCAACCTGATCTGGCGCTTCTTCACCGACCCGGACACCCGTGCCCTCCACGACCCCCTCGGCCGGGCCGAGTTCGCCCGCCGGGCGGTCGCCGACCTGCGGTCCGCGGCGGCCCGCTACCCCGCCGACGTCGCCCTGCACGCCCTGGTGGAGCGGCTGCTGGCGCGCAGCGTCGAGTTCCGGGGGCTGTGGGAGGCGCAGGACGTGGAGGTCCGCCGGTCGAGCCGCAAGCGGATCCTCCACCCGGTGGTGGGCCCGCTCGACCTCGACTGCGAGGCGCTGCACGACCCGCACCGGGACCAGTGGACGATCTTCTACACCGCTGAGCCCGGCACGCCCTCGCACTCGGCGCTGCGCCTGCTGAAGGTGGTGGGCAGTCAGGACCTGGCCGTGCGGGGCTGAGCCGTGCGGGGCCGATCGGAGGCGGCGCGGGTGGCCGGGCGCAGGATGGCGACGGCGAGGAGGAGGAAGTCGCGTACGGGGCCCGCCTCCCGGCCGTGCTCCGGCGCCGCCAGGCAGGTCCGTACGGGCGGGTGGTCGGTGACGGGCAGGTAGACGAGGTCGGGGCGGGAGTACGAGCCGGCGATGCTCCGCGGGACCAGCGCGATGCCCTGCCCGGCGGCGACCAGCTCGAACTTCTCGTCCGCGCTGAACCAGCTGATGCGCTGCTACGCCGTCCGCGAGGCCGGGAGCGCGCGCAGCCTGCTACCGCTGGACCCGGGCTGGGTGCGGACCGAACTCGGCGGCATGGGAGCTGAGTTGAGCGTGGAGGAGAGCGTGCCCGGGGTGGTGGAGACGATCGAGCTCCATCGCGGCGAGCCCGGGCTCCGGTTCCTGGACCACGAGGGGAAGGAGGTGGCCTGGTAGCCGTGGCCGAGGGCTGGGGCGAGGGCCGGGCCGAGGACGGATGCGAGGGTCAATTCGGTTGCCGGGCCGGCTGTGTGCTGTCAGGGTCGGATGCCATGTCCTCCCCCCGCACGATGCACGCCGACGAACTCGACATCGACGACGCCCTCGTCCGCCGGATGATCGCCGCGCGGTTCCCGCACTGGGCGGGCCTGCCCGTCGAGGCGGTCGCCACCGCCGGGACCAGCAACGCGATGTACCGGCTGGGCGCGGACCTGGTGGTGCGCATCCCACGGATCCCGGGGGCCGCCGAGGACATCGCGAAGGAGTGCGTCTGGCTGCGGCGCCTCGCCCCGGAGCTGCCGGTCGCGGTGCCCGTACCGCTGGCCCAGGGCGGGCCGGTGGACGGCTGCCCGTGGCCCTGGTCCGTCCTGCGCTGGCTCGACGGCGCGAACCCGGTCGCCGGGCAGGTGGCCGAACCAGCGCTGCTGGCCGCCGACTTGGCGTCCTTCGTGACCGCCATGCACCGGGTCGACCCGGTCGACGGCCCCGCCTCCTACCGCAGCGAGTCGCTGTCGGAGCGTGACGGTGCGGTCCGGACGGCGCTCGCGGCGCTCGCCGACGTCATCGACACCGAGGCCGCAACCATCCTCTGGGAAGAGTCGGTTCGCGCTCCGGAGCACCCCGGGCCGCAGGTCTGGATCCACGCCGACCTCCAGCCCGGCAACCTGCTGGTGGACGGACGCGGCCGCCTGAGCGCCGTCATCGACTTCGGCTGCGCGGGCCTCGGCGACCCGGCCGTGGACCTGATCGCCGCCTGGTACGTCCTCCCGGCGCCCGTCCGCGCCGCCTTCCGCACGGCCGTGGCCGCCGACGGGGCCTCCTGGACCCGCGGCCGCGGCTGGGCGCTGTCCGTGGCCCTGCTGGAACTCGCCTACTACCGCGAGACCAACCCGCGGATGGCGGGCATCGCCCGGTACGTCATCGGCGAGGTCCTGGCCGACCGCACCGCCGTGGTCGATCGCACCTCCCTGGCCGACCGCACCTCCGTGGCCGGTCACGCTTCCCCGGCCGGTCACGCTTCCCCGGCCGGTCACGCCTCCCCGGCCGGCAGCCGCCACTCGTAGGGGAACAGGTCCCCCTCCCAGCCGGGCGAGGCGGCCAGCTCGGCGGCTGCCCTCGGGGTGCGCAGCAGGCAGCGGTGGCGCAGCAGTTCGCGCCGCTCCTCGGGGGTGAGCAGGCGTTCCTCGGGCCCGAGGTCCTGGTAGGGGCCGAGCTCGGGGCGGCCGTCGACCGAGCCGTCCTCGGCGACGTTGAGGTGGTCGCCGCCGGGGGTGCGGTAGTCGAGGCGGAAGTCCGTGCGCCACTGGGAGTTGCTGCCCCAGCCGTGCGAGAGGTCGCATGTGGCGCGGTCGGCGCGGCGGAACGTCCAGTAGAGCGGGAAGCGGTCCGCGACCCCGCGTTCGGCGTGCGCCGCACCGGCCCGGATCCGTACCCCGGCGCGGACGAACAGCAGCTCGCCCAGCATCAGCCCGGGGTGGCGGACCTCCAGGACCTCGATCGGCGCCTGCGGGTCCTCGGCCTGCTCGACCTCGACGATCTCGTGCAGGAAGGGGTCGAAGGGCGCGGCGCCGTCGAACGGCGTCATGCCGAGCGCGGTGAACAGGCGCAGGTAGTCCGGCAGCCGCGGTTCGAGCAGCAGGACGTCGGCCACCCGGCCGAGGGCGTAGAGCTCCTGGAGCAGGTCCGGCCCGTCCTCCTCGCCCCACCAGGCGGAGCCGTGGACGGCGGCGGTCCGCAGCCGCTCGCGGTAGCCCGGGGCGGCGGCTTCGCCGAGCCGGCGGTCGATGTCGCCGTCGTACGGGCCGTCGTGGTCGAGCAGGTCGTGGTAGAGCGTGCGTGCGTTCACCGGTGGATCATCGTGAGGTTTTACCGAACGGTCAACCAACGAGCCGGGGCGGCGCGGCTGCCCGAGGCCTGGCGCTCCCGGGTGCTGGGGCGGAGGAGGAGTCGGGACCGGCCCCGGCCTGAGCGCGGCGGTGCCCCGTCCCGGAGGGGACGGGGCACCGGGGTGCGGGTCAGCCGGCCGGGCGGCCCAGGTGGCGGGCGAAGAAGCGGGCGGCGCTGTCGGCCTCGAAGCGCGGGAACTCCTTGTGCTTGCCGGAGTTGACGTGCAGTGACTTCTCCGTCGAGGCGAAGGCGTCGAACAGTGCGAGTCCGTCCTCGCGCGTGATGTGCTCGTCGTCCCACTGCAGGCCGAACTCGATCGGGACGGTGATCCGCTTCGCCTGCTCGGCGAGGACGTCGGGCCAGTGCTGGCCGAAGACCGCGGCGGTGATCCGGGGCTCGCCCGCCACGAAGGGGATGCCGATCGCGGTGCCCATGTTGATGCCCCAGTAGCCGACCGGCCCGTCGGTGCCGATCTCGGGGAGCTGCTGGAGGGCGTCCAGGGCCGCGTGGTACTCGGGCACGGCGAGCTTCGCCAGGTGGTCGTTGTAGCGGACCACGATCGGGCCTTCCGGCTCGCCGGCGGCCCTCGCCCGGAACAGGTCGGCGATCTCCGCCTCGTCGTGTGCCGTGCGCGGCCGGTCGCCGTGTCCGGGCGCGTCGAGGACGGCGACGTGGAAGCCGCAGCCGTCGACGAGGAGCCGGGCGCGGCCGGACATCGCGGGGTGCTTCTTGTGGTTGCCGCCGCCGTGGCCCATCAGGACCAGGGGGGCGCGGTCGGCGCCGGAGGCCGGCGACCAGAGGACTCCGGGGACGTCGCCCAGAGTGAAGTCACGCTCGCGCACGCCGTTCGAGGACGACTCGGAGGTGAACCGGAAAGCGGTGAATCGGGAAGAAGACATGGCGTGTTGCCTTTCGAGAGCACGGGCTGTTCGGGTGCTCCCGGCGACAGCTGCGTCAGTCGCCGACCGTGGCGGAAAGGGGGAGCGCCCACGTCGGTACGGCCTTCACGGGTCTCACCTCCTCTGACGGTGTCTCGGTCGGGGAAGATCCTGCAGCCTGCGCGCCCTCCCGCGCAAGCCCTTTTTCCGTGCGGCTCCCTCTCCCCGCGTCCTCAGGGCCGCTCCCGGGGCACCCGGTGCTGCCACTCGCGGCTGAACACCACCGACCCGGCCTCCAGCGCCCGCAGTTGCACGAGGCTGATGAAGTTCCCGGCATCGCAGCGCAGTTGGGCGCGGGTCTGGACGGTGACGTCCCAGCCGATGTCGGGGCGCTCCAGCCGTACGGTGTGGTCGGTGCGGGCCTGGGCGCTGAGCGGGGTGTCGGTGAGGACGCGGTAGGCGGTGACGGTGTGCTCGTCGCGGACCAGCCCGTCGGGGTGGGTGCGGGTGCCGTCGCCGGCGGGGGAGAGCTCGGTGCGCCACTCGTGGCGGCCGATGTCGTGGACGGTGAGGTGCTCGGGCCGGGCGGTGAGCGGTTCGGTGAGGTGGATGTCGAGCGGTTCCGGCAGCTCGGGGGCCTCGAAGGCGATCGGCGTGGCGCCGACGTCGGCGGCGAGGTGGCGCACGGGCAGGCTCAGGGTGGAGCGGGACGGGTCGAGGGCGTACCCGTCGGTCTCCGCCGGGGGCCACACCCACGGCCAGTAGACGGAGGAGAAGGCGAGCCGCAGCCGGTGCCCGGCGGGGACGGTCCATCCGCAGGCGGCCAGCTCCACCTCGGTGTCCGGGGTGTCGGGGGAGGCGATGAGGACGCCCCGGGTGACCAGCTCCGAGGTGCCGTCCGGGCCGACCGCGCAGAGCCGGACGGCCAGCAGCGGCGCGGGCCCGCCCTCGCGCAGCCGCAGCCGTACGGTCGGGGCGCCGAGGAGCTCGACCGGCTCGGGCAGCGGCTGGGAGTCGAAGCAGACCGAGCGGCCGTCCTCCTCGCGCTGGTCGGGCGGCTGGTCGGCGGGGCGGCCGCTCGGGACGTAGGCGCCGGCGTTGAGGCCGGTGTGCTGCGGGGAGCGGACGTGGACGTAGCGGTCGTCGGAGGCGGTGCCGGCGGTGCGCAGCGGCCCGTCCAGGCCGTAGTGGATGTCGCGGACGTCGGGGGAGGGCCAGCTGTCGTCGCCGGTCCAGCGGGTGCTGATCCAGCTGCGCAGGGCGGGCTCCTTGGTGGCGCCGGTGTCGAGGCCGCGCAGCCAGTGGTCCCACCAGCGCAGGCTCTCGGGCAGGGCCTCCTCGGGCAGGCCGTGCGGCCAGGGGCCGATCAGGGCGCGCGCGGTGGGGGACTCGGCGAGCAGGCGCAGCACGAAGGAGCAGGACGGGTCGCCCCAGCCGGAGACCGCGAGCACCGGCACGGAGACCGGCACGGTGGTGTCGCCGGCGGCGAGCCAGGTGTCGACGGGCGGTTCGAGGGATTCCAGGCGGGTCAGCCAGCGCTCGCGCCAGGCGTCGCCGACGTGGCGCGGGTCGGGCGGCAGGGCGGCGTCGGCGACCAGGGCGGTGAGCCGGGTGTGCAGGTCGGCGGCGAGCAGGGCGCCGCCGAGCCGGTGGCCGCCCTCGGGGCAGGCGGTGACCACGGCGCCGACGGTTTCCGGCACCAGGGCGGCCAGGCGCAGCGCGGTGGTGCCGGCGGTGCCGACGCCGAGCAGGCCGACCCGTCCGCTCGAGAAGGGGCGGCGGGCGAGCCAGTCGACCACGGCGGCGCCGTCGGCGAGCTCCTGTTCGCCGCCGGGTTCGCCGGGGGTGCCGGCGGAGTTGCCGTGTCCCCGGGTGTCGACCCGCAGGGTGGCGTAGCCGTGGCCGGCGTACCAGGGGTGGCGTCGGGCGTCCTCGGCGGCGGTCCGGTCGGTGAGGCGGTCGCCGGAGTACTCCAGCAGCGCGGGGACGGGCTCGTCGGCGACCGGCCGCCACAGGCGCGCGGCCAGCAGCGTGCCGTCGGGCAGCGGGATGCGGACGTCCTCGCGGGTGGTGTGGAAGGGGTACGACGGCATGGCCGCTCCCATCGGGTCCCGGGCCGGGTGGGCGCCGGCGGGCCCGCGGCGGGTGCGGGAGGCACCCCGTACCCGCCGCAGGCGTCGGCATTCCGACCCTAGGGGAGGAATCGGCCGTTTTCCTGATGAGCGGCGCGAACCGGTCAGGCCTTGCTCAGCCAGGCGGTGGCGTTGAGGGCGAGGGCGGCGTCGGTGCCCGCCGGGTCGTCCCAGCCGTTGTAGAGGGTGTTGCCGGACTGGCCGGTGCCGTCGTCGATCGGGGAGCTGTCGCCCCAGATCGCGACCCGGCCGGAGCCGAAGGTGCTGGTGGCGAAGAAGGCGCCGGTGTTGCCGCTGTAGCCGGTCCGGTAGACCAGGCCCTTGACCGAGGGGTTGTCGGCGGGCTTGAGGGTGAAGGTGGTGCCGTTGCGCAGGATCGAGCCGGTGACGGTGCCGAAGGAGCCGTGCAGGACGGGGTCGGTGGCGTCGTTGACGGCGCGCGGGTTGTCGGTGGTGATGTTGAGCAGGTCGACCGAGAAGCCGAAGGGGTCGTTGTTGTCGACCCCGTTGCTGGTCAGCAGGTCGTTGATGATCTTCGGCGAGTCCCAGCCGTCGTTGTTGCGGTCGCTGTTGATGTGGTCGGAGACCAGGAAGAGCCCGCCGCCGTTCTGGACGAACCGCATGACCGCGGTCTTCTCGCTCGCGCTCAGCCGGATGTTGGGCTCCGGGAGCACGAAGGTGTCGAAGTTGGCGAGGTCGAGCGCGCCGCCGCTGCCGTAGGTGATGGTGGAGCCGGACGGGAGGGTCTTGAGGCTGTACTGGCCGGTCTTCTGCAGGGCGACGCCCCAGGCGGACAGCGCGCCGGTCCAGCTCTTCTCGGTGGTCGGGCTGGGGTTCTGCGCGAGCGGGTCGGGCTGGCTGGTGCTGATGATCCAGTCGGCGTTGCCGGCGGTCTCGGCCTTGCTGTTGTCGAACAGCACCCGGTGCGGGAGGGCGCTGACGGCGGTGGCCGGGGCGGGGGCGGCGGCGGTCGTGGGGGTCGGGGCGGCGGTGGCGAGCGGGGCGAGGGTGGTGAGCCCGGCCGCGAGCAGCGCCGCGCCCGCGAGGGTCGCGACGGTTCGGTTGCGGAGCGTCATGTGCCGTTCCTCCGTGGGGGGTTGAGGTGTTCGGCGCCCGAGTTTTCGCGCGTAGAACGGAGTATCCGCGCGTAGAGCAGCCGGAGAAAGGTCCGCGAGGTGACGAAGCACTGTACGGATCGTGGCGATCTCGGGACGGTCGGAGACCGGACCGTAATTGCGCATGACTTGCAACTGCGCGCGTCCAGGCGGAAAGATGGCCCAGCTCCGACCGCTCCTCCGAAAGGACACCACGATGACCGCCCCCCGCTGGCGCGACCGGCTCACCCGGGAGGAGTGGATCCGTCTGGCCGGGATGGGCGGGTTCATCCTCGCGCTGCACGTCATCGGCTGGTTCACCCTGCTGGCGCTGGTCGCGCCCGAGCACTACACCGTCGGCGGCCAGGTGTTCGGCGCGGGTATGGGCCTGACCGCCTACACCCTCGGCATGCGGCACGCCTTCGACGCCGACCACATCGCCGCCATCGACAACACCACCCGCAAGCTGATGGGCCAGGGCAAGCGGCCGCTGTCCGTCGGCTTCTGGTTCTCGCTCGGGCACTCCTCGATCGTCTTCGGCCTCTGCGCCCTGCTCGCCTTCGGCATCCGCTCGCTGGCCGGCCAGGTGGAGTCCGACGACTCGACGCTGCACGAGATGACCGGCCTGATCGGGGTCACCGTCTCCGGCACCTTCCTGCTGCTCCTCGGACTGATCAACCTGGGCGCCTTCAACGGCATCCTCAAGGTCTTCCGCCGGATGCGCGAGGGCGAGTACGACGAGGCCGAGCTGGAGCGCCAGTTGGAGCGGCGCGGGCTGATGAACCGCATCCTCGGGCGGGTGACCAGGGCCGTCACCAAGCCCTGGCACATGTACCCGGTGGGCCTGCTGTTCGGGCTGGGCTTCGACACCGCCACCGAGGTGTCCCTGCTGGTGCTGGCGGGTGGCGCGGCGGCCTTCTCGCTGCCCTGGTACGCGCTGCTCACGCTGCCGATCCTGTTCGCGGCCGGGATGAGCCTGCTGGACACCATCGACGGCTCGTTCATGAACTTCGCGTACGAGTGGGCGTTCTCCAAGCCGGTCCGCAAGATCTACTACAACCTGACCGTCACCGGGCTGTCGGTGCTGGTCGCGCTGGTCATCGGCTCGATCGAGCTGATCGGCCTGCTCGGCGAGAAGCTGGACATCACCAGCGGTCCGGTCGCCTGGATCGGCGGGCTGGACCTCAACTTCGTCGGCTACGCGATCGTCGGGCTGTTCGTGCTCACCTGGGCGGCGGCGATCGCGTACTGGAAGTTCGGCAACGTCGAGGAGAAGTGGTCGGCCGGGCTGGCCGCCGCCTCCGGCGCCACCCCTGCTCCGGTCTCCGCCGAGTCCGAGTAGCGGCGGAGGAGAGGCCGAGGGGCCGGTGACCGGGGTCTGGTCATCGGCCCCTCGGGGCTTTCCCGGGCGGGGCTGCTACCGCAGGGCGGCGAGCACCGCGTCCGCCATCACCTTCTCGCCGGTCGCGTTCGGGTGGAACGGCACGGCGGGCGAGCCGGGGAGCGCGCCCTCGATCCAGCGGTCGTCCGAGCAGACGTCGTGCCCGACCGTCGGCGTCGCGGTGTCCACGTACGTCGCACCGTTCGCCGCCGCCGTGGACTTCAGGGCGGCGTTGAGCTTCTTCAGCACGCCGTACATGTACTCGACGTCGCCCGGCGTCACCGGCTGGCGCAGGACGCACTGCGAGCCGTCGGCGGGCAGCACGGACGGGTAGCCGACCAGCAGCACCTTGGCGTTGGGCGCCTTGGCGTGGATCCGCCGGAGGGTGGTGGCGATCTGCGGGGCGATCGAGGTGTCGATCCGCTCGGCCAGGTCGTCGTTCCCGTACTGCCAGGACCAGGTGCCCCAGTCCCAGTAGCCGTGGTGGTAGACGTCCTTGCAGGGCGTGCCGAGTGGGTTGACCACCGCGCCGGCGATGCAGGTGGCGACCAGTTCGCCGAGGCCGAGGTCGCTGGCGGCGAGGTCGTTGCCGCCGATCCCGAGGGTGACCAGGTCGGTGTCGGCGCTCAGCGCGTCGAACTGCGGGTCGTTGACCTTGATGAACGCGTCGTACTGGGACTGCGTCATGTGCTTGACCTTGGCGGCGGCGCAGGTCACGTCGGTGTACGCGCCGGCCTTGAGGGCGGCGGCGACCAGGTGCCCGTAGTTGTGGTCGGAGCGCAGGCAGAGCCCGGCCGACCAGTCGGGCACGCCGGCCCCGGCGGCGTAGGAGTCGCCGAGCGCCACGTAGTGCTTCGGGGCGGGCGTGGCGGCCTGGGCGGTGGTGGAGGTGAGCGCCAGGGCGGCGCCGAGGGCGACCGCGGCGAGCGCCGTGGAATTGCGGAGGTGCCGGGAATTCCGGGCAGGGCGGAGCACGGTTCCTCCTGGGGGAGAGAAACGACGGGTGGGGGTCGTGCCGAGCCGGGCCACAGCTACTCGCAGGTAAGTTACTGCCAGGTTTCGCGCCCGTCCATGGTTTGCGCGGAAATTGCCGAAATTCCGTCAGATGGCATCCGGTGCCATTTCGAATTCCGCTCCACCGTGTATCGGAGGTATTTCCGAAACGGCGTGGAGCGGAATTCCCGTACTCGCTTGTTACCGGCGGGTCGACAGGTGGTTGACCGGACGTCACCGCAGACCGCAGTATCGGGCGCACACCGACGGCGGTGCCCGGCGCCCGAGCGCCCCGCCGCCACCGCGAGCCGCGACGGAGGACTGCACATGGCCCTGGACGCCGACGTCATCGTCATCGGAGCGGGACTCGCCGGCCTCGCCGCCGCCGCCGAACTCGCCGACGCCGGACGGAAGGTGATCCTGCTCGACCAGGAGCCCGCGGCCTCGCTCGGCGGGCAGGCGCACTGGTCCTTCGGCGGGCTGTTCCTGGTCGACTCGCCCGAGCAGCGCCGGATGCGGATCCGCGACTCGCACGTCCTCGCCTGGCAGGACTGGCTCGGCACCGCCGGCTTCGACCGGCCCGAGGACGCCTGGCCGCGCCGCTGGGCCGAGGCGTACGTGGACTTCGCGGCCGGCGAGAAGCGGGCCTGGCTGCGCGGGATGGGCGTGCGGTTCTTCCCGGTGGTCGGCTGGGCCGAGCGCGGCGGCTTCCTCGCCGACGGGCCCGGCAACTCGGTGCCGCGCTTCCACATCACCTGGGGCACCGGCCCCGGACTGCTGGCGCCCTTCGTCCGCCGGGTCCGCGAGGCCGCCGCGCGCGGACTGGTGGACCTGCGCTTCCGACACCGCGTCACCGGGCTGTCGGCCACCGCGGGCGCCGTGGACACCGTCACCGGCGAGGTGCTGGAGCCGAGCCCGGCCGCCCGGGGCGAGGCCAGCTCCCGCGAGGTCGCCGGGCACTTCGAGTTGCGCGCCCAGGCCGTGGTCGTCACCTCCGGCGGCATCGGCGGCAACCACGACCTGGTCCGCAAGGCCTGGCCCGCCCGCCTCGGCACCCCGCCCGCCAAGCTGCTCTCCGGGGTCCCCGCGCACGTGGACGGGCTGATGCTGGAGATCGCCGGCGCCGCCGGGGCCAGCCTGATCAACGGCGACCGGATGTGGCACTACACCGAGGGCATCGAGAACTGGGACCCGATCTGGGCCCGGCACGGCATCCGGATCCTGCCCGGCCCGTCCTCGCTCTGGCTGGACGCACGCGGCCGACGGCTGCCCGTCCCACTGTTCCCCGGCTTCGACACCCTCGGGACGCTCGAACACATCATGTCCACCGGCCACGAGTACACCTGGTTCGTGCTCAACCAGCGCATCATCGAGAAGGAGTTCACCCTCTCCGGCTCCGAGCAGAACCCCGACCTCACCGGGAAGTCCGTGCGCGGCGTGCTCGGCCGCGCCCTGCCCGGCGCCCCCGGACCGGTCAGCGGCCACCTGCGGCACGGTCGGGACTTCGTGGTCGCGGGCAATCTCGCCGACCTCGCCCGGGGCATGAACGCCAAGACCCGCGAGCCGCTGATCGATCCCGACGCGCTGCGCCGCACCGTCGAGGAGCGCGACCGGCAGCTGGCCAACCCCTTCGCCAAGGACCTCCAGGTCACCGCCATCCACGGCGCCCGCCGCTACCTCGGCGACAAGCTCATCCGCACCGCCGCCCCGCACCGCCTCCTCGACCCGGCCGCGGCCCCGCTGATCGCCGTCCGGCTCAACATCCTGACCCGCAAGTCCCTGGGCGGGCTGGAGACCGACCTGTCCTCCCGGGTGCTGCGCCCGGACGGGGAGGTGCTGCCGGGCCTGTACGCGGCGGGCGAGGCGGCGGGCTTCGGCGGCGGGGGCGTGCACGGCTACCGCTCGCTGGAGGGCACCTTCCTGGGCGGCTGCCTCTTCTCCGGCCGCACGGCGGGCCGGGCGGCGGCGCGGGCGGTGGGGTAGCGGGGCGCCTCCGGGCAGTCAGGCCCCGCGGCGGCGGCAGACGGTGACGACCGAGCCGATCGGCGCGCATCCCGAGCGCCCGTCGGACGCCACCTGACCGGCGGGTACAGTGCCGGTGCAGAGCGCGCAGCCGACCAGGAGGAGTACCCGAACCGATGAGCCGCCGAGACCGCAAGCAGGCCGCCTCCCCGGTGACCGTCACCGTCTGCCGCGGCTGCTGCTGCGGCACCGAGGCGAAGCACCCCGGGGTGGACCACGCGGGGCAGTACGAGCGGCTGCGGACGGCGGTGGGCGCGGCGGGCCGGGTCCGGGCCGTCAAGTGCCTGGACGTGTGCAGCCAGTCCAACGTGGTGGTGGTCGGCCCGTCCAGCGAGGGCCGGGCCGCGGGCGGGCGGCCGGTCTGGCTCGGCTTCGTGCTGATGGACGAGATGATCGACGACATAGCCGCCTGGGTGCGCGCGGGCGGTCCCGGCCTCGCGGACCCGCCAGGACTGCTCGACCTGCAGCTGATCTCGGTCTCCCGCCGGGTCCGCGAGGCCCTGCCCGAGTAGCGGCGACAGTCGGTCCTGCCCGTCCGATCGTCGGATCGTCACGCGCGGACCGTTCCGCCACCCGCACCACTACCATGACCGGTGGCGCCGAGCCGTTCCGCGCGAGGGAGGAAGACGATGACGACGGTCTGCCGGATCTGCGCGGGCACCGGACGGACCGCCGGCCTCAGCTGCCGGACCTGCCAGGGCACCGGCACCACCGAGGTGGGCGGCGGGGGCGGCAACTGCTTCCTGTGCGACGGCACCGGGGTGTACGTGCGCTACCGGGTGGACGCGACCGGCGCCAAGCACGCCTACCGGGACGAGATCTGCCGCACCTGCGACGGCACCGGCAACCGGACCGCCACGCAGTAGGACGAACCGTCGGGCTGAGGGCCCGGAACCCCGACGCACACTCAGGCGCGGTGGCAGGTCGCGGCCATGATCCGGCGTCGGTCCGGCGCGAACACGCCCCTTTACCGAACCATGGTCGAACATTGGTGTTCGAATGGGGGGCGCGCTGCGGTCCGTTCACCGCGCGTCCGTGTTCGATCCATGCGCCGCTGACAGAGTCCCGCGCATGGATATCCCCAACATGGGCGTGCCGGCCAAGCTTGCCGACCGCATGAGCATGGCCGAGCAGCACGAGTACCTGCGGGCCCGCTTCTCCCGCCGCCGGATGCTGCGCGCCGGTGCCGTGACCGTGGGCGCCGTCGCCGTCGGCGGTGCCCTGGGCAGCGGTACCGCCTTCGCGGCGCCGGCCGGCCCGCAGCTGCTGACGGGCGGCACGACGGACGGCATCGACGGCTCGCTGGTCGCGCCGATCGGTCGCCACCTCCAGTTCGGCCCCGAGCCGGACACCCAGTTCCGTATCTCCTGGCAGGTCCCGGCTCCGGTCAAGAAGCCGTTCCTGCGCTTCGGCAAGCACCCGTGGGAGCTCAGCCACAAGGTCCAGGCCGAGGTCCGCGCCCTACACACCCCGGCGCTGACCCCCAGCGGCCAGCCGGTGGACCAGTACTACCTGCACGTGGCGCTGGAGGACCTCCACCCGGACACCACCTACTACTACGGTGTCGGCCACGAGGGCTTCGACCCCGCCTCGCAGCAGCAGATCTCCACCCTGCACACCTTCCGCACCGCGCCCTCCCGCGACCACCGCTGGGGCAAGGTGTACGAGCCGTTCACCTTCACCGCCTTCGGCGACCAGGGCGTCAGCGCGCACGCGGCGGGCAACGACCACATCATCAAGGCCCAGAAGCCGGCCTTCCACCTGCACGCCGGCGACATCTGCTACGCCGACCCGGCCGGCTCCGGCACCGACCCGGACAAGTCCGTCTTCAACGCGAAGACCTGGGACGACTTCCTGGTGCAGACCGAGACCGTCGCCGCCGAGATCCCGTGGATGGTCTCCTACGGCAACCACGACATCGAGGCCTGGTACTCGCCCAACGGCTACGGCGGCGAGAACAGCCGCTTCTTCCTGCCGAACAACGGCCCGGACCCGCGCAACGTCCCCGGCGTCTACACCTTCCGCTACAAGAACGTCGGCGTCATCTCCCTCGACGCCAACGACGTCTCCTACGAGATCCCGGCCAACCTGGGCCTCTCGGCGGGCAAGCAGACCGCGTGGCTGGAGCGCACCCTCAAGGACCTGCGCAGCGACGAGACCGTCGACTTCGTCGTGGTCTTCTTCCACCACTGCGCCTTCTCCACCACCGTCGCGCACGCCTCCGAGGGCGGTGTCCGCGAGGCCTGGGTGCCGCTGTTCGAGAAGTACCGGGTGGACCTGGTCATCAACGGCCACAACCACATCTACGAGCGCACCGACGCCATCCTGGGCAACAAGGTCTCGAAGCAGGTGCCCAGCGGCGCCACCATCGAGCCCGAGAAGGACGGCGTGGTCTACGTGACCGCGGGTGCGGCCGGCCGCAGCCTGTACAAGTTCGACGTGCCGGACACCTACGAGGGGCACGAGAACCACCAGGACGAGGTCAAGACCTACTACTGGAGCAAGGGCCGGGTGAAGACCCCCGAGACCATCCAGTGGTCGCGGGTGCGCTACACCGGCTACTCCTTCATCAAGGTCGACGTGACCCCGGCGCACCTGGGCCGGAAGTCGGTCATGAAGGTCACCGCGCTGGCCGAGGACGGCACGCAGATCGACAACTACACGATCCTGCGCAAGGTCGGCGAGGGCTGGGACTCCGGCCGCGACGACGACGGCGAGGGCGGCGGCTGGGGCTGGTAGGCCCCGACCCGGCTACCGGGCCCCGGCGTCGAGGGAGGACCTCAGCGCCGGGGCCCGTACATGATCACGGCGACCCCGGCCAGGCAGACCAGCGCGCCCACCACGTCGTAGCGGGTCGGCCGGAAGCCGTCCACGGCCACGCCCCAGAGCAGCGAGCCGGCCACGAACACCCCGCCGTACGCGGCGAGCACCCGGCCGAAGTGGCTGTCCGGCTGCAGCGCCGCGACGAAGCCGTACGCGCCGAGCGCCACCACGCCCAACCCGGCCAGCCACCACGGGCGTTGCTCGCGCACGCTCTGCCAGACCAGCCAGCAGCCGCCGATCTCGGCGAGCGCGGCGAGGACGAACAGGGCGATCGAGCGCAGGACGGTCATGGCGGCTCAGCGTACGCGCGGTCAGCTCTGGCGGTACGTCGCCAGGAAGCGGCCGATCCGGTTGATGGCGGTCTCCAGGTCGTCGGCCCGGGGCAGGGTGACGAAGCGGAAGTGGTCCGGGCGGGGCCAGTTGAAGCCGGTGCCCTGGACGACGTGGATCTTCTCGCGCAGCAGCAGGTCCAGCACGAACCGCTCGTCGTCGACGATCCGGTGCACCGCCGGGTCCAGCTTGGCGAAGGCGTACAGGGCGCCCTTGGGCTTGACGCAGCTGACGCCGGGGATCTCGTTGAGCGCCCGGACGGCGATGTCGCGCTGCTCGGTGAGCCGGCCGCTGGGCAGCACCAGGTCGTTGATGGACTGGTGGCCGCCGAGCGCGGCCTGGACGGCGTACTGGGCGGGCACGTTGGGGCACAGCCGCATGCCGGAGAGCATGGTGAGGCCCTCCAGGTAGTCGGTGGCGTGCTGCTTGGGGCCGGAGACGACCAGCCAGCCGCTGCGGAAGCCGGCCACCCGGTAGGACTTGGAGAGGCCGTTGAAGGTGAGGGTGAGCACGTCGTCGGCGAGCGCGGCCAGGCAGTGGTGCTCGGTGCCGTCGTAGAGGATCTTGTCGTAGATCTCGTCGGCCAGGACCATCAGCTGGTGGCGGCGGGCCAGGTCGAGGATGCCCTTCAGCAGCTCCTTCGGGTAGACCGCGCCGGTGGGGTTGTTGGGGTTGATGACCACGATCGCCTTGGTGCGGGCGGTGATCTTGGCGGCGATGTCGTCCAGGTCCGGGAACCAGTCCGCCTCCTCGTCGCACAGGTAGTGCACGGCCTTGCCGCCGGCCAGCCGGACCACGGCCGTCCAGAGCGGGTAGTCGGGCATCGGCACGAGCACCTCGTCGCCGTCGTCCACCAGCGCGGTGACGGCCATCTGGATCAGCTCGGAGACGCCGTTGCCCAGGTAGACGTCGTTGACGTCGACGCCCTGCACCCCGCGCTGCTGGTAGTACTGCACCACCGCGCGGCGGGCCGGCAGGATGCCGCGCGAGTCGCTGTAGCCGTGCGCCTTGGGCAGGTTGCGGATGATGTCCTGGACGATCTCCTCGGGCGCCTCGAACCCGAACGGTGCCGGATTGCCGGTGTTCAGCCGCAGTACGGTGTGCCCGGCCTCCTCCAGGGCGTTGGCCTGGTCGACCACCGGGCCGCGGATCTCGTAGCACACGTCATTCAGCTTGCTGGACTGCCGAAACTCCATCTGCGGCCTCCCGACCGTCACCACCGCTTCGTTGCTTCTGCTTTGTTCTACCAAGTTGAGACTTGGAAAGTCCAACCTCTTGGCTATGCTGATCCACATGTCACGCCGAAGCTACGACCAGTACTGCGCCGTCGCCCGCGCCCTGGACGCGGTGGGGGAACGCTGGAGCCTCCTGATCGTCCGTGAACTCCTCGGCGGCCCGCGCCGCTACACCGACCTGCACGCCGACCTGCCCGGCGTCTCCACCGACATCCTGGCCGCCCGGCTCAAGCAGCTGGAGGGCGAGGAGCTGGTCACCCGGCGGCGGCTGGAACGGCCGGCCAACGCGACGGTCTACGAACTGACCGGGCGTGGACGCGAACTGCGGCCGGTCATCGAGGCACTGGGGGAGTGGGGCCTGCCCGCCCTCGGCGAGCAGCGGCCCACCGACGCCGTGCGCGCGCACTGGTTCACGCCCCGGAAGGCGGAGGACGCGGCGGGGGCCGCGGCGGGGGCGGGGACCGAGGCCGAGGCGGGGCCTAGCTAGCCCGTGGCGGGGATGGGGGCGGCGGCAAGGCCCCCGTCGCCGGCCGCCGCCCCCTGACCCCAGGGTCGCGCGGAGCGATAAACGAACGGTCGACGTGTGATGAGCGCCGAGGTCAGGGGCGCCGGGCGGGCCTGCGCAGGGGCACACGTACGATCGTCGGACCGCGAAGCCGTCCCAGGAGCAGGAGAGCGGAGGCCCGTCCGTGCCCACCACCCACCGCAGTTACGCCGACTACGTCGCCCTCGGTGACTCCTTCACCGAGGGCATGTGCGACGACCTGCAGCCCGACGGCCACTACCGCGGCTGGGCCGACCGGGTCGCCTCGGCACTGGCCGCGGAGCGCGCGGACGGGGACTTCCGCTACGCCAACCTCGCCGTCCGCGGCAAGCTCATCGGCCAGATCCACGACGAGCAGCTCGCCCCCGCCGCTGCCATGGGCGCCGGGCTCGTCACCCTGGCCGGCGGGCTCAACGACGTGCTGCGCCCCGGCTGCGACATCGGCCGGGTCGAGCGGCTGCTCGGCGACTGCGTCCGCGAACTGCGCGCCACCGGCGCCACCGTCGTCCTGTTCACCAGCACCGACCCCACCCGCCGGCTCGCCGGCAGCACCCGGCTGCTGCCCGCCATCCTGCGGATGAAGGCCTTCGTGCAGGAGCTGGGCCGGCAGGACGGCATCGCCGTCGTCGACCTCTTCTCCGCGCCCTGCTTCGACGACCGCCGGCTGTGGGCCGAGGACCGGCTGCACCTCTCGCCCGAGGGCCACCGGCGGGTCGCCGAGGGGGTGCTGGAAGCGCTCGGCCGCCCCGCCTCCTTCGACTGGCGCGCCCCGCTGCCCGCCGCCGCCCCGCCCGGCCGCGCCGAGCGGCTGCGCGCCGACGCCCGCTGGCTGCGCACCCACCTCGGCCCGTGGATCGGCCGCCGCCTCACCGGCCGCTCCTCCGGCGACGGCCGCCCGCCGAAGCGGGCCGAGCTGCTGCCGTACGCCTGATCCCTATCCCTACGGCGTGTCCGGGGTCGGCTCCAGGACCAGGCTCGCCATCGGGGCGCGGGTGGTCCAGCCGAGCGCGGTGTAGAGCGCCTGTCCCGCCGGGGTGCCGACCAGCACGCCGGTGCGCGCGCCCCGCTCGTACGCGGCGGACTGCAGCGTGCGCATCAGCAGGGTGCCGAGGCCGCGGCGGCGGAACTCGGGCGCGGTGGTGATCTGGTCCGGTACGGCCACCGGGCCGGCCAGGCCCGCCTGGCCGCGCGCGGCGAAGTGCCCGGCCTCGGTGCGCACCAGCACCCGCAGGACCCCGCCGCGCTCCCAGGTGGTCACGGTGAACCCGGTCGGGGGCTCGGGCCGCTCGGGCGCGAGCGGCACGCTCATCAGGAAGCCCGGCGCGTCCAGCCGCCACTGCGGGCCCAGCCAGGGGCGCACGGTGGCGTCCTCGGCGAACAGCTTCAGCCAGGTGGCCGGCGCGGTGGTGGCCTCGGCGATCTTGCGGACCTCGACCTCGGTCGGCTCCGGCAGCACGTGTCGGACCACCTCGCCGACGGGCGCGCCGACGTCGATGCTCCAGCCCCAGGGCTGGTCCACCGGCTCGGCGGAGCCGCGCGAGACGGTCCAGCCCGAGATCCACATCCGGACGAGTTCTCTGGTGCCCGGTTCCTGCTGCATGCTGCCCACCCCATGTGTAATGGTCCCTTATTGCCTGCATACCTTACCGGGTGTCGGGATGGGCCGCCCAGTAGGATTTCCGGGTTCACGGCGTCCACGGGCGCCCGGCTGGAAGGACCCCGGAACGTGCGCGAGACCGAGTCGCCGCAGGACCCCACGGCGGCCGCGCCGACCCCGCTCGAATCCGACTGCGGCAGCTGCTTCGGGCTCTGCTGCGTCGCCCTGCCGTTCGCCGCGGGCACCGACTTCGCCGTCAACAAGGCCGCCGGAAGCCCCTGCCGCAACCTGCAGACCGACTTCAGCTGCGGGATCCACGCACGGCTGCGCGACAGCGGCTTCCAGGGCTGCACCGTCTACGACTGCTTCGGCGCCGGGCAGCGGGTCTCCCAGGTGACCTTCGGCGGCCGCAGCTGGCGCGAGGACCCGGACACCGCCGGGCCGATGTTCGAGGTCTTCCCGATCGTCCGGCAGCTGCACGAGCTGCTCCGGTACCTCACCGAGGCGCTCACCTTCGCCCCCGCCCGGGCCGTCCACGCCGACCTGCGGCAGGCCCTGGAGGAGACCGACCGGCTGGCAGGCGGCGCCCCCGAGGAGATCCTCGCCATCGACGTCCCGGCCCACCGGCAGCGCGTCAGCGACCTCCTGCTGCGCGCCGGCGAACTCGTCCGCGCCTCCGTGCCGCACCGCCGCGAGCACCGCGGCGGCGACTTCTTCGGCGCCCGTCTGCGCGGCGCCGACCTGCGGGGCGCCAACCTGCGCGGGGCGCTGCTGGTGGCCGCCGACCTCTCCGGCGCCGACCTGCGCCTCGCCGACCTCATCGGCGCCGACCTGCGCGACGCCAACCTGGCCGGCGCCGACCTCAGCACCGCCCTCTACCTCACCCAGCCCCAGCTCCACGCCGCCCGCGGCGACGCCGCCACCCGCCTCCCGGCCACCCTCACCCGCCCCGCCCACTGGCCCACCACGGCGGCGCCGCCGGCGAAGCCCCGGTCGGGATCGGGAAAGGGCGGTGGTCGGCCGCCTCGGGGACGCCGGCGCTAGGGTCCCCAGAGGTTCACTGGCCCACGCGGCCGTCGACGCACTCGCGCAGCAGGTCCGCGTGCCCGCAGTGCCGGGCGTACTCCTCGACCCGGTGCACCAGCAGCTCCCGGATCGCGACGCCTTCCCTCCCGACCCGTTCGCCCAGGTCGGGGAACCCGGAGAGGGCGAGGTCGGTCGCGGCCTGCTCGCGTTCGAGGTCGCGGAACGAGGCCTCCACCACGGCCTGATCGGGCACCGCCCCGTCGAAGTCCGCGTCCCGCTTGCCGTACAGCTTCGGCAGCGGCTCGCCGTCCGTGATCCAGTTGCGCCAGTCCCGCTCCACCTCGGCGAGGTGGCGCACCAGCCCGAGCAGCGACATCGTCGACGGCGGGACCGAGCGGCGGGCCAACTGCTCGGCGTCCAGGCCCTCGCACTTCATCCGAAGGGTCAGTCGGTAGTTCGTCAGGCAGTCCTGCAGCGGCCCGAGTTCGCCGTCGGGGCTGGGGCCGTCGCTGTTGCGGGGGTCGTCCTCCGGGTCGGCCCACATGTCGGGGTGGACGGTCGCCTCGGTCCATCGTGTGGGTTGCTTCTGAGTCATGTCGTGCATGATCGTTCGCAACCACCCTTCCCCGCCACCGAGTTACGCCCCCGCGGTGCGCAGGAGGTCGGACTGGTCGACTTCCTGCGCAGGGCGCGGTCATGGCGCGGTCAGGGCGTCAGCAGGCGGGTGCGCAGGGCTTCGGCCTGGTCGCGGTCGATGCCGAGGGTGCCGGTGAGGTAGGCCCCGACGGAGCCGTGGCGGGTGGCGAGGTCGGCGAGGGTGAGCCGGATGACGGCCTCCGGGGCGCGGCCGTAGCCGGGCCAGCGCAGGGTGCGGCCGGGGTGGGCGGCGTGCCATTCGGCGAGGAAGTGCGGGGTGGCGAGCTCGGTGAGGGCGAAGTCGGCGGCGATGTCGTCCTCGGCGACGCCGAGCAGGGTGAGCAGCAGGGCGGCGATGAGGCCGGTGCGGTCCTTGCCGGAGGCGCAGTGGAAGACCACCGGGGCCTCGGCGGCGGCGATCACGTCGAGGACCTGGCGGATCTCCTTCACCCCGTCCTCGGCGACCTCGGCGAAGCGGTCGGCGAGGTAGCGCCAGGGGTCGAGCTCCGGGTCGATCTCGGCCTGGTCGTACGGGCGGTGCTCGATCGAGAGGTTGTGGTACTCGAGTCCGGCGGCCTCGGGCACCCGGCCCTTGGCGGCGATCTCCCAGGGGTAGCGGAGGTCGATCACGGTCCGTACGCCGAGGCTGCGGAGCTTGTCGAGGTCGGCGGGCGAGGTGAGCTTGCTGAGCGAGTCGGAGCGGTAGACCAGGCCCCACCGTACGGACCGCCCCCCGGCGGCCGGATAGCCGCCCAGGTCGCGGAAGTTGTGCAGGGCCTCGAAGCTGTGGTGACGGGTTGTCATGCCCGGCACTCTAGTCAGCGGGGGTCGGGTAGCCGCGGGCGAGGAGGTCGAAGGCGCGGGTGGCGTCGGCGGCGGCCTCGGCGTGCAGGTCGTCGGCGGTGCGCCCGTCGTCCTGGATGCGGCGCCAGTTGTGCAGGGCGAGGACGCGCTGGGTGGCGGTGACCTGGGCGGCGAGCAGTGTGGCGGTGAGCTCGCGGGGCTCGGGGAGGTCGGGGGCCTCGCGCAGGGCGGCGGCCAGGGACTGCTCGGCGCGGGCCACGTACGCGCCGACCCGGGCGGCCAGGCTCGGGGTGCCGTAGACCAGGGCGGTGAAGGCGAGGACGGCGGGGTGGTCGTTGAGGCCGGTGACGGGGTCGCGCCGGGTGAGGCCGGTGAGGAAGTCGCGGAGCAGGGCGTCGAGCACCGGCTCGCCGGCGAGCCGGTTGCGGACGACCTCGGCCGCCTGCTCCTGGTGGTCGGCGAAGCGGTGGACGACCAGGTCCTCCTTGGAGGGGAAGTAGGAGAACAGGGTCGGCTTGGAGACCTCGGCGGCCGCCGCGACGTCCGCCACCGACACCTGGTCGAAGCCGTGTTCCAGGAACAGCGTGATGGCCGCTTCCGAGATGGCCCGCCGGGTCTGCTCCTTCTTGCGCTCGCGCAGTCCAGTCATGGGACCAGGCTAGCAGAAACCTTGACTCGGGCAGGTTTTTGACTTGGTAGTCATCGATTCCGACCACGGGCCCTAGACACTGCGGTCGGCGAGCACCTCGCGGACGACGTGGCGGGCGTTGGCGGTCAGGGCCGGGTCGGTGTGCCGGTAGTACGGGATCGTCACCAGGGCGATGGAGAAGGCCCAGGCGCGGCCGCGGGCCCACATGGCGTCGTCGGCGCGCAGGGCGGCGCGGAAGGTGGGGCGGGCGGCGGCGGGCAGCAGGTTCCAGGCGGCGATCAGGTCGGCGGTCGGGTCGCCGACGCCCATCAGGGCGAAGTCGATGACGGCGGCGAGCCGTCCGGTGCGGGAGAGCAGCAGGTTGCCGGGGGTGAGGTCGCCGTGCATCCAGACCGGCGGGCCGGCGTAGTCGGGCAGGCGGAGTGCCTTGTCCCAGAGGGCGGTTGCGGCGGCGGTGTCGATCGAGCCGGCGAGCTGGGCGATGGCCGCGCGGGTCGCGCCGTCCCGGGAGGCGAGCGGGACGCTGCGGTGGCCGGCCGGGGCGTCGGTCCGGTCGACGGCGCGCAGGGCGTTGACGAAGCCGGCCAGGTCGCGGGCGAGCGCGGTGGGTGCGGCGAGGACGCCGACCGCCGGGTTGACACCGTCGATCCAGCGCAGCACCGACCACTCCCACGGGTAGCCCGCGGCGGGCCGGCCGATCGCGAGCGGGGCGGGGATCGGCAGCGGCAGGTGCGGTGCCAGCAGGGGCAGCCACTGCTGCTCCCGCCGGACGTCCCCGGCCGCCCACTCCACCCGGGGCAGCCGGACGGCGAGTTCGGGCCCGAGGCGGAACATCGCGTTGTCCGTCCCGGCGGAGCCGAGCGGGGTGACCGGGGTGATCGGAAGGCGCTCCCACTGCGGGAACTGGGCGGCGATCAACCGCCGTACCAGGGCCGCGTCGACCACCGGCTCGTCGGGGTGCATCCGGGTGGCAGCGCACATGCCCGGCAGCGTACAGCGCCGATCGTTTTCGTTCAGGCGTATTCCCGAACTGCGCGGACTTATAGTCTGACGCCATGGTGATCAGTCGGCAGACGGCGGGAGAGCGCCGGGCCCTGCACGCTGCCCTGGCGGTGCTGGCGCTGCTCGCGCTGCTGGGCGCGGTCGGGTCGTACAGCGAGCGCTCGGGCGGACTGCTGGTGCTGCGCGACTGGCTCGACCGGCCGCTGCCGCTGTTCACCGCCGCGCTGCCGCTGCTGCTGGTGGTGCTGTACTGCGTCACCTGGCGGGCCTGGATCCGGGTGGTCCTGGGCATCGGCGTGCTGCTGGCGGCCGCGGCGGTGATGCCGCTGTGGGTCTTCCTCGAGGACCCGCAGGTCACCGGGACCGAGCGGGCACCCGACCGCTCCGACCGCCGGATCGTCCGGCAGGAGGAGCCCGGGATGCTCAACGCCGCCCAGTGGGTCTTCGTCGACCAGGGCACCGGACTGACCACCCGCCGCTGGCAGATCGCCTACGCGGACTTCCACTACGGCGACGTGGTCGACGCCGTCTGGGACGGCCCGGACCGGGTCAGGCTGACCTACGGCAGTCGGACGAAGGTGATCGACCTGGCCGCCGACGGCCGGCCCGACGGTTCGCTCACCCTGGGCTGACGCCCACCGGCCCGGGAACGGGATCGCGCAACTGGGCACCGTCCGGGCCCCCTTGGGGCCACCGGCAGCCCTCCCCGGGCCACCGCCCGGGCACGCCACGCCCGGCCGCTCCGGGTGCGGCCGGGCGTCGTCGCCGGCACCTGCCAGAATGCAGGGCGTACGGCGAAAGCACTGAAGGAGAAGGTGACCGGCTTCGTGACCACGCCAGTCGAACAGGTGGCCCGGCAGGCCCAGCAGGCGATCGAGCGCAAGATCGCCGAGGAACTGGGCGTCCGCGAGGGGCAGGTGAAGGCGGCCGTCGACCTGCTCGACGGCGGCGCGACCGTCCCCTTCGTGGCCCGCTACCGCAAGGAGGTCACCGGCTCCCTCGACGACGCCCAGCTGCGCAGCCTGGAGGAGCGGCTGCGCTACCTGCGCGAACTGGAGGAGCGCCGGGCGGCCGTCCTGGAGTCGATCGCCTCCCAGGGCAAGCTGGACGACGCGCTGCGCGCCCAGGTGCTGGCCGCCGACTCCAAGGCCCGCCTGGAGGACATCTACCTGCCGTTCAAGCCGAAGCGGCGCACCAAGGC
Organism: Kitasatospora sp. NPDC023120; assembly: GCF_055560835.1. Taxonomy (NCBI): domain Bacteria; kingdom Bacillati; phylum Actinomycetota; class Actinomycetes; order Kitasatosporales; family Streptomycetaceae; genus Kitasatospora; species Kitasatospora sp. NPDC023120. Next base: position 180,713 of record NZ_JBVHHY010000009.1, read on the forward strand.
GCAGATCGCGCGCGAGGCCGGGCTGGAGCCGCTGGCCGACGCCCTGCTCGCCGACCCCGGCCAGGACCCGGCCGTGCTCGCCGCGCAGTACCTCAACGAGTCGGTGGCGGACGGCGGCGCGGCCCTGGAGGGCGCCCGGGCGATCCTGGTCGAGCGCTTCGGCGAGGACGCCGACCTGGTCGGCTCGCTGCGCGAGCGGATGTGGACCCGCGGCCGCGTGGTCGCCACCGTCCGCGAGGGCAAGGAGCAGGAAGGCGCCAAGTTCGCCGACTACTTCGACTTCGCCGAGCCCTACACCAAGCTCCCCTCGCACCGCGTCCTGGCGATGCTGCGCGGCGAGAAGGAGGAGGTGCTCGACCTCGAACTCTCGCCCTACGACGGCGAGTCCGAGGGCGACCTGCCCGGGGAGAACGACTACGAGCAGCGGATCGCCGCCCGCTTCGGCATCGCCGACCGCGGCCGCCCGGGCGACAAGTGGCTCGGCGACACCGTCCGCTGGGCCTGGCGCACCCGGATCCTGGTGCGCCTGGGCATCGACCTGCGCGCCCGGCTGCGCGCCGAGGCCGAGGACGAGGCGGTGCGCGTCTTCGCCGCCAACCTGCGCGACCTGCTGCTCGCCGCCCCGGCCGGCACCCGCGCCACCATGGGCCTGGACCCGGGCTTCCGCACCGGCGTCAAGGTCGCCGTGGTGGACGCCACCGGCAAGGTCGTCGCGTACGACACGATCTACCCGCACCAGCCCGCCAACAAGTGGGACGCGGCCCTGCACACGCTGGCCGCCCTCGCCGAGAAGCACCATGTCGACCTGGTCGCGATCGGCAACGGCACCGCCTCCCGGGAGACCGACAAGCTCGCCGAGGACCTGATCAAGCGCCACCCCGAGCTGAAGCTCACCAAGGCGATGGTCAGCGAGGCCGGCGCCTCGGTCTACTCGGCTTCCGCGTTCGCCTCGCAGGAGCTGCCGGAACTGGACGTGTCGATCCGCGGCGCGGTCTCGATCGCCCGCCGTCTGCAGGACCCGCTGGCCGAACTGGTCAAGATCGACCCCAAGTCGATCGGCGTCGGCCAGTACCAGCACGACCTGAGCGAGGTGAAGCTCTCCCGCTCGCTGGACGCCGTGGTCGAGGACTGCGTCAACGCCGTCGGCGTGGACGTCAACACCGCCTCGGCGCCACTGCTCACCCGGGTCTCCGGGATCACCGGCACGCTCGCCGACAACATCGTCGCCCACCGCGACGCCAACGGCCCGTTCCGCACCCGCAAGCAGCTCAAGGACGTCTCCCGGCTCGGCCCCAAGGCCTTCGAGCAGTGCGCGGGCTTCCTGCGCATCCCCGGCGGCGATGACCCGCTGGACGCCTCCAGCGTGCACCCCGAGGCCTACCCGGTGGTGCGCCGCATCCTCGCCGCGACCGGCGGGGAGCTGCGCGGGCTGATCGGCAACGGCGCCGCGCTGCGGGCGCTGAAGCCCGCGGACTTCGCCGACGAGACCTTCGGCGTGCCGACCGTCACCGACATCCTCGGCGAGCTGGACAAGCCCGGCCGGGACCCGCGCCCGGCCTTCCGCACCGCGACCTTCAAGGAGGGCGTCGACAAGATCGGCGACCTGGAGGTCGGCATGGTGCTGGAGGGCGTGGTCACCAATGTCGCCGCCTTCGGGGCCTTCGTGGACGTGGGCGTCCACCAGGACGGGCTGGTGCACGTCTCGGCGCTGTCCCGGACCTTCGTCAAGGACCCGCGCGAGGTGGTCAAGCCCGGCGACATCGTGAAGGTCCGGGTGCTCTCGGTGGACGTGCCGCGCAAGCGGATCGGGCTCACCCTGCGGCTGGACGACGAGGTCGGGCGCGAGCGCGGTGACCGGGGTGGCGACCGGGGCGGCGACCGCGGTGACCGGCAGGCCCGCCCGCCGCGCCAGGAGCGGCGCGGCGGTCAGGGCGGACGTGGTGGCCAGGACCGGCGCGGCGGCCAGGGCGGCCAGGGCGGCCAGGGCGGTCAGGGCGGTCACGGCGGACGCGACCGGGGCGGCTCCGGCGGCGGCGCGACGCCCGCCAACAGCGCCATGGCGGACGCGCTGCGGCGGGCCGGCCTGACCGGTGGCGGCGACGGCGGCTCGGGCGACCGGCGCTCCGGGCGGCGCTGACCGGGTCCGGACGGTACGACGGCGGGGCCGGGCGGTACGACGGTGGGGCCGGTGGACACCACGTCCACCGGCCCCGCGGCCGTCCGTGCGCGCTCAGACCAGGAGCCTGCCCTTGGCCTTCTGGTACTCCTCCTCGGAGATGGCGCCCTTCTCCTTGAGGTCCGCCAGTTTCGCCAGGTCGTCCACGTGGCTCCGGCCTCCGCCACCGGTGCCCGCTGCGGCCTCGGACCCGGCCGCGTCCCGGATGTAGGCCTTGAACGCGGCATCGGCCTGCTGGGCCTGCTCGACGTCGCGCATGCCCATCGACTGTCCGCGGGCGATCAGGTACACGAGGACGCCGATCAGTGGCAGGAAGATCACCAGGACCAGCCAGCCGGCCTTGCCCCAGCCGCTCAGGTCATGGCTGCGGAAGATGTCCGTGATGATCTTGAACAGCAGGAAGAACCAGAGGATCCAGAGGAACAGCTCCAGCATCGTCCAGAAGATGTTGAGCACCGGGTAGTCCACGGCGAGCAGTTTGGTCTCCATGACCGAGTCATATCACCGCAAAACGGACATTGCTCTCCGATGTTCGGCTATTCCAGTGGTCTTCCGGTGGGGCGGGAATATCGCGGGACCGTCCCCGGCCCGGAGCGCCCCCGGCTGGGAGCGGCCTCAGCCCTGTCCGGCCCGTCGCCGCAGCTCCACCGCCAGCCCGATCAGCTCGCCCCACCAGGCGTCGTGCCCGGTCAGCAGCAGTCGCTGCGCCTCGGCGGCCGGGACCGGCCGGACCTCGACCACCTGCTCGCCGTCCGCCGGGTTGGTCGGCGAGGAGTCCAGTGCCACCTCGCCCCAGCCCCACAGCCAGGCCTTCTCCGGGTGCGGCTGCCACGGCCGGTACGGCACCGCGTCGTCGGTGCGGCAGCGGTGCGCGCCCAGCCAGCCCGGCTCGCCGAGCAGCCGGGCGCCCGCCTCCTCGCGCAGCTCGCGCTCCAGGCAGGCGGCGACGCTCTCGCCCCGCTCCCGGGTGCCGCCGGGCAGGAACCAGTGGTCCCGGTCGTCGCGGCAGAGCACCACCTCACCGTCCGCGAAGCCGACCAGGTGGATGTTGGTGACCAGTGCGTCCGGCGGCAGCTCGGTGGAGAACTGCGCGTCGTAGCGCCCCCAACTCCAGTACTGCGGCGCGTGCAACGCCGGGAATCGGGCAGCGAGTTCGACGGCTCTGGCGGAGGTGTCGGTGCGGTCCGTGGTATCGGTCATTCGGTGATCGTAGTGCCGGCCGGGAAACGGCGGGGGACGCTCGGATGGACGAGGGCGATGTCGGAGGTGGAGATGGCGCACGGTCGGCGCGGCCGCAGCGTGTCGGTGGGCGCGCCGACCCAACTGCCCAGCGAGATCTCGGCGGTGATGCCCGGTCCGAAACCGGCGATCAGCCCGGTGGTGCCCTCGGGCGCGCCGCCGTCGGCGAACAGCCGGGCGAGCGCGTCGAAGACGACGGCGCTGGCGATGTTGCCGCGTTCGGTGAGCGTGGCGCGGCTGTAGCGGAAGGTGGCCGGCTCCAGGTTGAGGAAGCGGCACAGGTCGTCCAGGATCCGCGGACCGCCTGCGTGCACGATGTAGAAGCCGAGCCCGGAGACGTCCCAGCCGTGCTCGCCGGCCAGGCCGCGCAGCGCGGGCGCGAGCAGCTCCATCGTGCCGGGCACCCGCTTGTCCAGCCGGAAGTGGAAGCCGGTGTCCTGCACCCCGTACGAGATCCAGTTCTCGGTGCCCGGGACGAGATACGAGCCGTTGCGCTCGATGTGCACGCCGCGTCCGCCGTGCCCGCGCATCACCACGGCGGCCACCGCGTCGCCGAACAGGCCGTTGGAGAGCAGCGAGCCGACGCCGAGGTCGGTCGGCTGGTAGCAGAGCGAGCAGAACTCGCAGGCGACGATCAGCACGTTGGCGCCCGGGTAGGCGCGGCAGAAGTCGTGCGCGCGGTTGACGGCGGCGCCGCCGGCCGCGCAGCCGAGCTGGGCGATCGGCACCTGGCGGGTGTCGGAGCGGAAGCCCATGGTGTTGATCAGCCAGGCGGTCATCGACGGCATCATGAAGCCGGTGCAGGACACGTAGACCATCAGGTCGATGTCCCGGGCGGTCAACTCGGCGTGTGCGAGGGCGCGTTCGACCACCTCGGGGACGCGGCGCTTGGCCTCGCGCTCGTACACCTCGTTGCGGACGGTGAAGCCCGGGTGGGTGAGGGTCCGCTCGATCGGCTGGACCAGGTGCCGGGTGCGCACCCCGGTGTTCTCGATCAGCCGCAGGGCCAGGCCGAGTTGGGGGTGACCGGCGTGCAGGGTGCGGGCCAGGTCGAGGGTCTCGTCGACGGTGATCACGTGCTCGGGCACGGCGATGGCGGGGCGGCAGAGAGTTGCCATGGGTGCGGGTCTCCCCTGGGGGCCTGCCGGGCAGGCCGGTGGATGCGTGGAACGGTACGGGTGCCGGGTGCCGGGTGCCGGGCGACGGGCCAAGGCGGGCGGGGACCGGGCGGCCGGCGGCAGGGGAGAGGGTTACCAGGCCACCGGCAGGGCGCGTGGGAAGCGCCAGATCGAGCCGGAGTTCCAGTCGAGGTCGGCGGGCGCGACGGCCAGCCGCAGGTCGGGGAAGCGCCGCAGCAGGGTGCCGATGGCGACCTGCAGCTCCATCCGGGCCAGGTGCGAGCCCAGGCAGTGGTGCTGGCCGTACCCGAAGGCCATGTGGGTGGGTGCGCCGCGGTCGAGGTCCAGCTCGTCGGGGCGCTCGTACACCGCCGGGTCGCGGTTGGCGGTCAGGTAGGAGACGTGCACGGCCTCGCCGGCCCGGATCAGCACCCCGCCCAGCTCGACGTCCTCGGTGGCGACCCGGGCGATGCCCACGCCCTGGCGGAACGGGATGAAGCGCAGCAGCTCCTCCAGGGCGCGCGGCAGCAGGTCCGGCTGAGCGCGCAGCTTGGCGAGCTGCTCGGGGTGGGTGAGCAGGGTGTAGGTGATGTTGCCGAGCTGGTAGGTGCTGGTGTCGTGGCCGGTGACCAGCAGGACCATCGCCATGACGGTCAGCTCGCCGGCGTCCAGCAGCTCGTCCCCGTCGCGGGCGGTGGCGAGGGCGCTGATCAGGTCCTCGCCGGGCGCGGCGCGGCGGGCGGCGGTCAGCTCGGTGAAGTAGCCGCGCAGGGCGGTCTTGGCGGCCTCCTGGCCGTCCCGGCTGCCCGGGCCCATCCGCATCATCGCGACGGCGTGGCCGCGCAGTTCGGCGCGGTCCGCCTCGGGGATGCCCAGCAGTTCGCAGATGGTGGTGAGCGGGAGCCGGTTGGCGAGGAAGTGCATCAGGTCGGCGGGGGAGCCGTGCTCCGCCATCTCGTCGTAGTAGCCGTCGACGACCCGTTGGGTGGCCGGGCGCAGCCGTTCGACCTGCCGGTTGGTGAAGCCCTGGGCGACCAGGCGGCGCAGCCGGTTGTGGGCGGGCGGGTCCATCAGGTTGATCGCCTCGGCCTGGGCGATCGGGGCGGGCGTCATCCGCGGCAGGTCGCGGCCGATGCCCGCGGCACGGCTGAACCGGCGATCGGTGGTGACCACCCGGACGTCCTCGTAGCGGGTGGCCAGCCAGGCCTCGCCCTCGCCGTGCGGCAGGCGGATGCGGGCGATCGGGGCCTCGGTGAGCAGCCGCTTGAGGAGTGGGTCGAACTCCAGACCGTCGGTGTGGTGGAAGGGGCAGTCCCACACGGGGGCGGTGGTGGTCACGGGCCTGTCCAATTGTCTTCGTCTGTCTGTCTTCGTTGTGCTGTCTTCGTCGTGCCGGGTGGTGCCGCCCGGGGTGGTGCTCCGGTTCGGTCGCGGACATGCAGATGTTGCCCCATGGACTGGCAAAACGGTGGATTCGACCAGGAGTTAGCTCTAATGAGTGAGATGGATGATTTTCATGCGAACTGGCTGGTGTGTGGGGTGAGTTGAACCGGCCCGGCGCGTGCTGACCCGGGATCAGGTGTCGCCGCCCGGGTCGTCAACGACGCGTGTTCGAAGGCCTATCATCGCGCCATGCCCACCGCTGAGCTGATCCGCATCGTCTCCCGTTCCTCGCCCATGGCGCTCGCCCAGGTCGAGCGCGTCCGCGCCGAACTCGCCGCCCTGCGCCCGGGCCTGCGCACCGAGGTGGTGCCGGTCACCACCTCGGGCGACCGCTGGACCGGCGACCTCGCCCACCTGGGCGGCAAGGGCGCGTTCACCAAGGAGGTCGACGCCGCGCTGCTCGCCGGGGAAGCCGACGTCGCCGTGCACTGCCTCAAGGACGTGCCCGCCGACCGTCCGCTGCCCGCCGGCACCGTCTTCGCCGCCTACCTGCGCCGCGACGACATCCACGACGCCCTCGTCCACCCGGGCGGCCTGACCCTGGCCGAACTCCCGCCCGGCACCCGGATCGGCACCTCCTCCGTCCGCCGCACCGCCCAGCTCGCCGCCACCCACCCGCACCTGGAGTGCGTCCCGATCCGCGGCAACGCCAACAGCCGGCTCGCCAAGCTCGAGGCAGGGACGGTGGACGCCCTCCTGCTCGCCGTCTCCGGCCTGGAGCGGATCGGCGAGCAGGAGCGGATCACCGAGATCCTCGGCATCGAGGCGATGTGCCCGCCGATCGGCGCCGGGATCCTCGTCCTGCAGTGCCGCGAGGACGACGCCGCGACCATCGGCGCCGTCACCGCGCTCGGCCACCGCGACACCTGGCGCGAGGCGGCGGCCGAGCGGATGTTCCTGCACGTGCTGCAGGGCCACTGCAACAGCCCGATCGCCGGCTACGCCAAGGCCGAGCCGGACGGCCGCCTCTCGCTGCGCGGCAGGGTCTTCACTCCGGACGGCAAGCAGGTGCTGGACGCCCACGAGTGGGCGGGCGCGCTCAGCCCGGAGGACCTGGGGACCTCGGTGGCCCTGGCGCTCAAGCGGCAGGGGGCGCAGGAACTGATCTCCTCGATCCCGCACTGACGGTCGGGCTGGCCGGACTGGCCGGACTGGCCGGGATGGCCGGGATGGCCGGGATGGCCCGGATGGTCGGGACGGGAGGGGCGGTCGGGACGGGAGGGCTGGCCGGGACGCGCGGAACGGTCAGAGCACGGTGTCGGCGAGGCGGTCCACCTGGTCCGGGTCCGAGGACCAGCAGTACAGCACGACCTCGTCCGCGCCGACGGCCGTGAAGCCGTCCACGGCGGCCCGGATCGCCTCCGGGGTGGTGAGCAGGCGGTCCGCCACGTGGGCGGCCCGGCCGGTGAAGTCGTAGTACGAGCTGATGTTCTGCCTGGCCTGCTCGATGGTGGCCTCCGGGCCGAGCGCCACGTTCGCCTGGGCGACCAGCCGGGGCCGCCCGGACCGCCCGTGCCGCTGCCAGGCCGCCTCGACGTCCCGGAACAGCCCGCCCATCGCCTCCGGCGGCAGCGCCGCGCCGAGGAAACCGTCCCCGAAGCGGGCGACCCGCTCCAGCGCCGCCGGGGCGAACCCGCCGAACAGCACCTCCGGACCGCCGGGCGTCACGGGCGCGGGCCCGATCGGCCCGACCTCGTCGTCGTACGCCCCGCCCGCCCAGAGCCGGCGCAGGACGGGCAACTGCTCGTCCAGGCGACGCCCCCGGCGGCGCAGGTCGATGCCGGCGGCGCGGCAGTCGTCCGCACGGCCGCCGACGCCGATGCCGAGCGTGAACCGGCCGCCGGAGAGCCGGTCCAGGGTGGCGGTCTGCTTCGCGAGCAACGCGGTGTTGTGGTGCGGTGCGATCAGCACCTCGGTCTGCAAGCGGATCCGGGAGGTGGCGCCGGCGAGCGCCGCCAGCGTGACCAGGGGCTCGGGATTGTCGAACACCAGCCGGTCGAGCAGGCCGAGCGTGCTGAACCGGGCGGCGTCGGCACGCCGGGCCCAGGTGAGCAGCAGGGCGGGGTCGTCGACGGGCAGGCCGAGGCCGATCTTCATGGGTGGACCGTCTTTCGGAGGGGGGCATGCTTGCGTACGTACGCGGGCATGCCGGATGCCGGTGCCGCCCCTCCATGGGCCCGTCCGCGCTGCTGCTGGGCTGTATCGCCGGCGCTGCATCTGCACTGCTTCGCGCTGCGGGCCGTGCTCCCGTTCTGCGGCTGCTTCGTCCCAGGGAGCGTGATCGTCGGAGTGCGGCGACGGTAACGCGGCGGGCCGGGGCCGGGCAAGGGGTTTATTGCGAGGATCTCCTCGTGGGGATCGGGCGGGCGGGTCGATTCCCTTGTCCAGCCAATGAATTGACGATCAGTCATGCCATGGTGCCGGGCGCGCCGGAGGCGGACGTGGGCCGGTGAGGCGTCCTCGCAGCGCTCGGAGTCGCCTCACCTGCCACGTCCTGACTGCTGGAGCGGCTGCAGGGCAGACCGGCGGTGCCCCGTCGGTGGGGCCGCCGACCGCCGTACCCGGCGGCGCGCCGCGCACACTGGTCTCGACCGCGCCGGGCCGGGAACACCTGCCCCCCCGCAGTCCGGGCAGCGCCCGAGCCGCACGCGGACCGCGGCGGTGGTGCCGGTGGTGCCGGGGTGACGTCCCCGCTCCGGGATTCTTCCGGCGGGTGAGAACCGAGCGGGTGTTCGTGGCGTCCGTTGAGGCGTGATCAGTGCGGTGCTCGGCGGGATGCCGATGTTCTGGCCCGGGCTGCTGCTCTCGCTGGCGCCCGCGGCCTTGCTGAACCGGCCGGTGGGACGGCTGCTGCGGGCCCACTGGGCGGTGGGTTTCGTGCTGCTGCTCGGGCTCGGCGGGGTCGTCGTGGCGACGTTGCTGCCGGAGGCGTTCCGGCTCTCCGAGGACGCCGTCCGGCACTGCACCGTCGCGGGCGGGCGGCCGCGGTCGCCGTACGAGCTGCTGCACGTCCGGTACATCGAGCTCAAGCTGGCGACCTACGCCCCGGTCGGCTTCGCGGCCGCCCTGGCGGGCACCCGGCGGCGGGCGGCGGTGGCGCTGATCGGGGCGGCGGCGCTGCCGTTCACGGTGTCGGCGTTGCACTACGCGCTGCCGGTGATCGGGCGGAGCTGCGACGTGCAGGACGTCTGGGACGGGGTGCAGGGGGTGGTCCTGGGCGCGGCGGTGGGGCTGCTGGTCGGGCCGCTGGTACGGGCGGTGGCCCGGCAGTCCTGGCGCAGGGCCTGAGCGGTTCCCGCGTTCGGCCGGTCGGTGTCCGGCCGGTCAGTGTTCGGCCGGTCGGTGTTCGGTCGGTCGGTGTCCGGCCGGTCAGTGTTCGGCCGGTCGGTGTTCGGTCGGTCGGTGTCCGGCCGGTCAGTGTTCGTCGAGGAGCGGGAAGAGGCGGGTGACGGCGGCGACCGGGCGGGCGTCGGCAGGACGGGTAGCCGGGTCGGACTCGCGGTCCCGGTAGCGGGCGAGGACCTGGCGGACGGCCGCCCCGACGGCGGTCAGCTCCTCGGGAGTGAGGTAGACGATGGCGCTGAAGGCCTCGTCGTGCTGCCAGTCGGCGGGGGCCTCGGCGCGCCGGGCGAGCCAGCGCTGGTAGCTCTCGTCCTCCAGGCCGCGGGCCAGCACACCGAACTCGCCGCCGGACCCGTCGGCGGCTTCCTGTACGCCCCGGGGTACCTGCGGTCGGGGCAGGCGCCAGGGCCGGGCGCGCCCGTCGACGGGCGGGGCCTCCTCGATCAGGCCGTGCCGGCCGAGTCGGCGCAGGTGGAACGAGCAGAGGCCGGAGCTGAGGCGGAGGTGGGCGGCGGCCTCGGTGGAGGTGATCGTGCCGCGTTCGGCGAGCAGGTCCAGCAGGGCGGTGCGGACGGCGTGCTCGGGGAGGGCGCCGGTGGCGGCGAGGTCTTCTTCGGTCACTTTGCAAAGTCTGCTACTTTGCAAAGCCGGTGACAAGTTGTCATGCTTGGACTGCGTCGAGGAGTGCTGTGCCGCCCATGTCCGACCCGCGCGAGCGTCCCCCCGCCCCGAGTGCCCCTGTCCTGGACACCTCCGTCCCCGGCCCCTCCGTCCCCGGCCCCTCCGTCCTGCGGATCACCGAGATCGGGGAGCCGATCCTGCACGGCCCCTGCCGACCGGCTGGCGAACAGGACTACGGCACGGCGGAGCTGGCGCAACTGATCGACTCCATGTTCGCGACCATGTACGTCGCCGACGGCTGCGGGCTCGCCGCCAACCAGGTCGACGTGGACCTGCGCCTCTTCGTCTACGACTGCCCCGACGACGACGGCGTCCGGCACACCGGACACCTGCTGAACCCGGTCGTCGAGCCGCAGCCCGCCGGACGCGCGTTGATCGAGGAGACCGAGGGCTGCCTCTCCGTCCCCGGGGCGGGCACCCCGGCGCTCGCCCGCCCGGCCCGCGCCGTCGTGCGCGGCTTCGACCGGCACGGCAACCCGCGCACCATCGAGGCCACCGGCTACTTCGCCCGCTGCCTGCAGCACGAGACCGACCACCTCGACGGGCAGCTGTACGTGGACCGGCTCTCGCGGCGCGAGCGCAAGGACGTGCTGCGGCAGACGGCGGACCGGCGGGAGAAGGTGTTCGCGCAGCGAACCGCCGCCGCCGAGCGATTCGACTGGCGCGGCCCGGTGGAGGGTTGCGACGCCTCGTGCCGCTGTCGGCGGCTGGACGCACCGGTGTAACCGAGCCCGAGCCCGAGCCCCTCGCCGCGATCAGGACCACCTACGACACCGCCGTCCTCCCGCCGGCCGGGATGGACTCCCTCGCGCAGGGCGATCGCGGCCGCCTTCGCGGCGCCGGTGCGCGGCGCGGGCGCGGGTGTCGCTGACCTCGGCTGAGAACCGGGAAAGGTCACCGCCCCGCCCCGCGGCGCCGGCCGTAACGAACACCCGCGCCCGACCTCGGCCTACGGCCACCCGGTGTCGCCTCCTTCCACCTCGGCCCAGCCGACCACCTGGTCGAGCTGCTGACCCGGAGCCGGCTTCACCGCCACCACGCGACCGGAACAGCTGCGCCCCGACCGCCCCGGCCGGGGGGTCGACTTCTCGTACAGCTGCTGCTGTGGTCGCGCGGCAATATGTAGATCGGTCGTCATATTTCTAGGGTCGATGCCCGAGGTGCTGCGCAGGAAGTCGGCCAGGCCGACTTCCCGTGCGCGGTGCGTTGCCTCTCGAGTGGAATATGTAGACCGACCGTCATATTCCTTCCGCTGGCGCCTTGCCGCCGTGGGTGCGTGCACGGGAAGTCGGGCCAGGCCGACTTCCCGTGCACCTGCCCCTTGTGGTTGCAGCGTGGAATGTAGACCGGTCTGCATATTTCCAGGGTCGATGCCCGAGGCGCTGTGATGTCCGTGGCGCAGCGCTGCACAGGAAGTCGAGCGGGCCGACTTCCTGTGCGCGGTGCACTGCTCCTCTGGTGAGTATGTAGACCGACCGTCATATTCCCCCGCTGGGGCTCTATCGCCTGCAGGTGCGTGCGCAGGAAGTCGGCCGGGCCGACTTCCTGCGCTGCTGCTGTGGGTGCGGTGCGGGTGCATATGTAGACCGGTCTGCATATTCCCTCCGGGGCGTTGCGCCGGCGGCCGCGGGGTCAGGCGCCTCGGTTGCCCGTGATGAGCGAGTCGGCGAGGTGTTCTGCCGTGCTCGGGCCCAGTGGTGCGTGGCCGAGTAGGAAGCGGTACCAGAACACTCCGTAGACCTGGTCGACGATCAGGTCCAGGTCGGTGTCCTCGGCGAGTTCGCCGCGGTTGCGGCCCCGGGCGAGGAGTTCGCGCAGCGCGGTGCGGCGGGTGGCGGTGAAGGTCTGCATGAGGTCGGCGAGGTGGGGGTCGCGGGCCGCTTCGCGGGCGAGGGTGCGCAGGGCGGGGGCGGTGGTGCTGCGCTGGGCGGCGTCGAAGGTGGTGGCGACGAAGGCGCGCAGGTCGGTGCGGAGGGTGCCGGTGTCGGGGCCGTCGACGTCCTGGTCGGCGCGGTCGGTGAGGGCGTCGAGCAGGACGGCGCCCTTGGAGGGCCACCACCGGTAGACGGTCTGCTTGCCGACGCCGGCCGTACGGGCGATGGCGTCGATGGTGACGGGGGTGCCGTCCGCGTCGGCGAGCAGTTGCAGGGCGGCGTCGAGGATCGCCCGGTGGGCGGCCTCGTTGCGGCGGCGCCCGGTGTGTGGGCGGGTGGACGGGCTGCGCTCGGCCGGTTCGCCCGGCACTTCCGTCCGGGGTTCGGTCTCGCTCATGGGCTCCCTCTCTCCCTGTCTCGTCCTCTTCCCCCGCTTGACAAGACTAGCAGTCTCGACAAGCATCATTGCCGGAACCGCAAGTCTCGACAAGTTGAAAGGCCCCACCATGAGCACTGCGTCAAACCTCTTCGCCGGACAGCGCGTCGTCGTGATGGGCGGCAGCTCGGGCATCGGCGAGGCAGCCGCCACCGCCTTCGCGGCGGACGGCGCCGAGGTCGTGGTCACCGGCCGTGACCGGGAGCGGCTGGACGCGGCCGTCGCCCGGATCGGCGGCAGGACCGCCGGTCGGCAGCTGGACGCTGCCGATCCCGCCGCGGTCGCCGCCTTCTTCGCCGGGGAGGGCGCCGTGGACCACCTGGTCGTCGCGGTCAGTGGCGCGGCCGGCAGCGGCCCGTTCGCCCGACTCGACCTGGCCGACCTGGCCGCCGGCTTCGACGCCAAGTTCTGGCCGCAGGTCCGCGTCCTGCAGGCGGCGCTGCCGCACCTGCGCAAGGACGGCTCGGTCACCCTGATCACCGCTGCCTCCGCCCGCGCCGCCTTCCCCGGCACCGCCGGACTGGCCGCCATCAACGGCGCGCTGGAGGCGATGGTCCCGCCGCTGGCCGTCGAGCTCGCGCCGCTGCGGGTCAACGCCGTCTCGCCCGGCGTCATCGACACCCCGTGGTGGGACCGCGTCCCGGCCGAGCAGCGCACCGTGCTCTTCGAGGGTCTTGCCGCCACTACCCCGGTCGGGCGGGTCGGCCGCGCCGAGGACGTCGCCCGGGCGATTCACATGCTCGCGGCCAACACCTTCGTGACGGGTGTGGTGTTCGACTGCACCGGCGGGGCCAACCTGCCCGCCGGGCGCTGAGAACGCCGTACGGCCCGGCCGGGGGTGGTCCCCGGCCAGGCCGTTGTCGCACGTCACCCGTACGGTTCGACCGTGAACGTTCCCGAACTGATCCCGATCCGGCACGAGCCGGAGGGGCGCACCCGTACCATCGGCCGCTGGCAGGGCGGCGAGTTCTTCGCCTCCGTCACGGGGCCGGCCGACCGGCCGGAGTGGTACGCGGTGTTGCACCGCTTCGACCCCGCCGGCCGGCACCTCGACTCGCGCGTCCGGGCCACGGGCACGGGGCCCGAGGCCCGGCAGCTGCTGGCCGAGTGGCTCGACGCGCTGCACGGCCGGGAGTACGGGAATATCGCGATCGCGCCGTTCGAGGTCCGGGTCGACGGCGTGCTGTTCGGGCTCGTCATCGAGGAGGACGACGAGGTGGAGGACGACGAAGAGGACTACCGCTTCGTCGCCGAGCTCCTCCCCGACGGCCTGGGCTTCCACGAGCCCTGGTGCGGCTGCTACGACACCTGAGCCGGCCAGGGCCCTGTCACCACTCGGCCTCCTGGTAGTCCTTGAGGAACACCCCCGACACCGGCTGCCCGGCCTCGCCCCGGACGATCGGGTCGTAGACGCGGGCCGCGCCGTCCACGATGTCGAGCGGCGTGCGGAAGCCCTGCTCGGCCAGGTGGGCCTTCTTGGGGGCCGGGTTCTCGTCGGTGATCCAGCCGGTGTCGACGGCGCACATGTGCACGCCCTGGGTGGCGAGTTCGGCGGCGCTGGTGCGGGTGAGCATGTTGAGCGCGGCCTTCGCCATGTTGGTGTGCGGGTGCCGGGCGGTCTTGTTCCGTACGGCGAACCGGCCCTCCACCGCGGTGACGTTGACGATGTAGCGGGCGGGGTGCGGGGAGGCCAGCAGCAGGGGCAGCAGCCGGTCGCAGAGCAGTGCCGGGGCGAGGGCGTTGACCAGCTGGGTCTCCAGGACCTCCGACGGGTCGAGCGAACCGAGCTTTGCGGACCAGGAGTTGGCGGGGGCGAGGTCGGGCAGCAGCCCGGCCTCGTCGGCGCGCGCCCCCAGTGCGCCCAGGCCGCCCAGTGCGCTCAGTTCTCCCAGGCCGCCGAGACCGACCAACGAGCCGTCCCCGGGCGGTAGTTGGGCGTACCCGGCGGACGCTCGGAAGCCGGGGGCGTGGCTGATCGCCCGGCGGTCGGCGGCGGGCAGGGCCTCCTGCTCGCCGGCGGCCAGCAGCGCGTACGACTCGGGCGGGCGGCGGAGCGTCTGGGCGGCGTTGTTGACGAGGATGTCCAGCGGACGCCCGTCCGTGCGCAACTGCTCGGTGAGCCCGAGGACTTGGCGCGGGTCTCGGAGGTCGATGCCGACCACGGTGAGCCGCTCCCACCAGCGCTCGCTGCCCTCGGCGGCGCGGAAGCGGCGGACGGTGTCCTGCGGGAAGCGGCTGGTGACGATCAGCTCGGCTCCGTCGCGCAGCATCATCAGGGCGAGCTGGAAGCCGATCTTCACCCGCCCGCCGGTGAGCAGCGCGCGGCGTCCGTGCAGGTCGGTGCGGAGGGCTCGGCGCGCGGTGTTGTCGGCCGAGCAGGTCGGGCAGAGCATGTGGTAGAAGCCGTCGACCTGGCGGTAGGCCTGTTTGCAGACGTAGCACTTGCGGGGTATCCGCAGCTCGCCGACGGGCCCGCCCCCGGGCACGAGCGGTGCGTCCTCGCGGCGGTGCCGGCCGCCGGTCGCGGTGGCGGCGAGCAGCTCGGCGTCGGTGTCGCGCAGGGCCTGCCGGGCCTCCTGGCGGCGGCGCTTGCGGTTTTCCATCACGAAGGAGTGGAGCTGCCGCTCGGCGTGCAGCCGGGTGCGGTCGGTCGCGGGGAGTGCCCGCAGGCGGCCGAGGGTGCGGCTGAACGCGGCGAGTTCCTCGGCGGTGATGCCGCTCGCGCCGGCGTCGTCGCCGGTCGGAAGGATCGTGCTGAGCTGGTTGTGGTCGTCCCGGACCGTCATGTCCGCCCCCTCGTGCCGTACAGGTGGGAGGGACAGTAGTCGACGGTCCGGGACGACGGGATGCCAATTTCTCCCGGCCGACCCGGGCTCAGCCGGTGTACTGGGCGAAGAGCTTCGCGAACTCGTAAGGCTGCTGCGGGATGTTGGTGCACTTGGAGAGCGAACCGCCGGTGCAGGCGTTGGCGTCCCGGGTGGCGTCCCAGAAGGCGAGCAGGCCGAGGTGGTTCTGCTTGGCGAAGGTCACCAGCTGCTGGGCGGCGGCCTGGTCGTAGATCTGGTGGTCGTCGTTCTCGCCGATCATCGGGGTGACGCCGACCATGGCCCACAGCTGGGCGTCGGTCTTCGCCGGGTGGAGCGCCTTGAGCTGGCCGAACAGCGACTGGGCGGCCTGGACGGCGGCGTTGCCGTAATCCGTCCCGCTGCGGTAGTAGTCCATCGCCATGACGTTGACCAGGTCGGTGTTCACCCCGGCGTCGCGGGCGGACTTGACGATGGCGACGCCCTCGGCGGTCAGGCCCTCCGGCAGGACGGGCAGGGTGAAGGAGACCTTGAGCCCGGGGTGGGCCTGCTGCAGCTTGGCGAGCGCGGCGGAGCGGCGGTCGTTGGCGGCGGTGTCGGCGATCGCCGCGCCCTCGATGTCGAAGTCGACGTAGCGCAGGCCGTAGGCCTTCACCACGGCGTCGTACTCGGCGAACAGCGAGTCCACCGAGGCGCAGGCGGCGGCGAGTTCGGTGCCGCCGGCACCGCCGAAGGAGACCTTGACGTCCCCGCCCGCCGCGCGCAGCGCGTCGACCTGGTCCTTGGCCCAACCGCTGTGCGGGTCATAGGCGTTGAACCAGCTGGCCTTGCAGCCGACGCCGGTGACGAAGCCCATCGTGTAGCCCTTGAGGTTGCCGGCCTTGGCCAGGTCGGGCATGGGCGGGGTGGGCCAGGCGCCCATGTCGATGTACGGGGCGACCGGGAGCGCGACGTTCGGCGGCGGGGTGCTCGGGCCGCCGGTGGGCGTCGTGGTCGGAGTGCCCGTGGGCGTGCCGGTTTGGCTCGGCGTCGGGGTCGGGGTCGGCGAAGTGGGCGGCGGGGTGGTCGGGTTGCCGTCGGGGCCGGTCAGCGTGATGTCGTCGGCGAGATAGCCGCCCTGCCCGTACCAGCCGTGCAGGTACACGGTGACGCTCGTGGTGGCCGGTCCGGTGGTGAAGCTGGTGGACAGCTGCCGCCAGTCGGCGCCGCCCGGGGTCCAGGTGGCCGGGTCGGTGACGCCGCTGCCGGTGGCACCGAGGTAGACGTACCGGCCCTGCACCCAGGCACTGAGGCTGTACGTGGTGTTGGGCCGGACGCTGACGCTCTGGCCGCACTGCGCGGTGTCGCTCGCACCGACCGCCCCCTTCAGTGCGTACGTGCCGCTGTGCGCGCCGGAGTCGACGACGCTGCCGGTGCCGGCGGAACAGCTCCAGGGGCTGAGCGCGCCGCTCTCCAGGCCGCCGTTGGCGAGCAGGTTGCCGTCGGCGGCGCCGGCGTTCCCGGCGAGGACGGACAGGCCTCCGGCGGCCAGCGCGGTGGCGGCGGCGAGGCTCGTCAACGCGGTGCGGCTCGACCGGGCGGGGCGGCGGTGCGTGGGGGTGAGCTGGGGCGCGCTGGGCATGGGGGTGCCTCTCGGGACGTGGGGCGCCGCCCGCTCCGCGAGGGGGGAGACACGGGCGGGCGGCGGCCTGGGGTGGTCCGGTGCGGGGGAGCGCGGTGCTGAGCATCAAACTGGACTAGACCAGCTGTGTACGTCAAGCACTTCCCGGCACCGGACGCCTCACTGAGGGCAGGTTTCAGGGAGGGTTGAGGCGGTGCTGCTCCGGGCTCCGGTCAGTCGGCCCGCTCCCGACCCCGGACGGTCAGCCGCAGCACGGCTTGCACTCCTTGACCTGCACGTTGTCGAGCACCGGCCCGTACGCCCCGGCCACGGTGCTGGTGAACGTCAGCGTGGTGGAGGAGTTCTGCGCGACGAAGCTGAACTGCCGCCCCACGTACCCCATCGCGGCCATGGTCTTGCCGGTGGAGTCGAAGGAGAAGTCCTGGAAGTCCTGACCGTCGATCAGCGCCCGGCCGGTCTTCACCGCGGGCCCGCCCGCGGGGTGGCCGGCCAGCGCGTACGTCACCGAGTAGGTGGTGCCGGGCACGGTGGTGAAGGTCTGGGCGATGGTGCCGGCGGCACCGCCGTTGAGGTCCACCGACTGGTCGCCCTCGGCGGCCTGCCAGAAGCCGGCGCCGATCAGGTCGACGCTGCCGGCGGTGATGCGCCACGGGCCGATGACCTGGCCGGCGGGCAGGGTGGTGAAGGCGTTCGCCGGGGCCTTGGGCGACTCGAAGCTGCCGTCGTCGAAGTGGCTGAGCGCGCGGTGCCCGCCGGCGGCCTGGGCCGGGACGGCGAGCGCGGTGGCGGCGGCCGCGAGCAGGGCGACGGTGGCGACGCGGGTGCGCGAGAGCTGCATGGGGTTCCTCCCGATCGGATGTGAACGGACGAGCCTGGCAATGAACTGACCAGCCGATGATCGGCTGTGCACAGAGCGTCGGCCGTCCCGGTGATCCCTGCCAAGACGGGGCGGACGGCGCCCGGTGGTGCGGGAGGCTCGTGAGCGGGCTCTCTCGCGCTGGTTTGACGGAGTGGCACCTGTGATGACCCGGTGAAAGGTCTGTGGACGAACATCATGGCGTTGACGGTCGGCTCGCCAGGCCCGGTGGTGAAACCGGAAGCGCGCGCCCAGCCTGCGCCCCTACGGTGGGCCGATGACCATACGAACCAGCTTCGACGGCCCCCGGATCTGCTTCCTCGGCGACTCCTTCGTCCAGGGCCTCGGCGACCCGGAGTTCCGCGGCTGGGTCGGCCGGGTGCTGCAGGCCGCCGCTCCCGGTGCCACTGCCTTCAACCTCGGGGTCCGGCATGACACTTCGGCGCAGGTGCGGTGCCGCTGGCAGGCCGAGGTCGAGGCGCGGACCCTCCCCGGGGCGGACAACCGGCTGGTGGTCTCCGTCGGTGCCAACGACGCCATGGAGGAGGACGGCGCACCGCGCGCGACGCCCCTCGAGACCGTTCACAACCTCGCCGCCGTGCTCGACGGTGCCCGCAGGCTCGGCCTCGCCGCCCTGGTGGTCGGCCCGCCGCCGGTGGTCTGCGGGGGAGCCGCCCACCTGGAACGGCTGCGTGGGCTCGTCCCCCGACTGGCCGGGACCTGCGCGGCGTTCGAGGTCCCGTTCGTCGACGTCACCGAGGCGCTGGCGGCCGATCCGGTCTGGGGGGCCGAGGCCGAGGCGGCGGACGGTGCGCACCCAGGCGCGGGCGGGTACGGGCGGCTGGCGGAGCTGGTCCTGGCGGGCGGGTTCCGGGAGTGGATCGGAACGGGCTTGACCTCGAGTGCACTCCAAGGTGAAAGCTGACGGAGTCGATCGCGCACCACCCCGATCGCGCACCACCCCGATCGCGCACCACCCCGATCGCGCACCACCCCGATCGCGCACCACCCCGATCGCGCACCACCCCGATCAGACACCGCCCTGATCACGCACCACCCCGATCAAGCAAGCATCAGCACGGAAACGATTTTGGGAGCACCGCCATGCGCAACGCCTCGTTCGGTACCAACGGCCCGGAGATCGGTGTCATCGGCCTCGGCTGCATGGGCATGACCTGGGCCTACGACGTGCAGAACCGGGACGACGAGAACTCCGTCCGGGTGATCCGGCAGGCGCTGGACCTCGGCGTGAGCCTGATCGACACCGCCGACATGTACGGCCCGTACACCAACGAGGAGGTCGTCGGCGCGGGGCTGGCCGGCCCGTACCGGGAGCGCGCCTTCCTGGCCACCAAGGTGGGCATCGTCCCTGGCGGCGGGGGCCAGATGGAGCGCAACGGGCGCCCCGAGCACGTGCGCCGCTCGATCGACGAGAGCCTGCGCCGACTGGGCACCGACCACGTCGACCTCTACCAGCTGCACCGGGTCGACCCGGAGGTCCCGATCGAGGAGACCTGGGGCGCCTTCGCCGAGGTCGTCGCGGCGGGCAAGGCCCGGAGCATCGGCCTGTCCGAGGTGACCGTCGAGGAGATCAAGCGGGCGCAGTCGGTGCACCCGGTGGCCTCCGTGCAGAACGAGCTGTCGCTGTGGACCCGGGACGCGCTGGCCGAGGTCCTGCCGTACACCGAGGAGCAGGGCATCGCCCTCCTGCCGTTCTCCCCGCTCGGCCGGGGCTTCCTGACCGGCAGCATCTCCTCCTTCGACGAGCTGCCCGCAGACGACTTCCGCCGTCGGCTGCCGCGCTTCCAGCAGGACGCGCTGAAGGCGAACCTCGCGCTGGTGGCCAAGGTCCGGGAGGTCGCCGAGCGGATCGGTGCCACGCCCGCGCAGGTGGCGCTGGCCTGGGTGCTGGCGCAGGGCCGCTACGTCTTCCCGATTCCGGGCACCAGGACGCCGCGCTACCTGGCGGACAACGTGGGCGCGGCCGAGGTCGTGCTCTCGGCGGCCGACCTCGCCGAGCTGGACGCACTGCCGGTGCCGACCGGCGAGCGGTACTGACCGGATCGCCGACTGCGGGCGGATCCCGGGGCGCTGCGGACCGGTCCCCGGGCCGGCGCGCAGGGGAGCTACCGGCCGCCCGGGGCGGCGTCGGGCCGCTCCTTCACCCACACCAGCTGCCGTCCGGTCTCGCCCGGGGCGCGGACGGCGACGGCGGCGACCCGGTCCAGCCGGTAGCCGAGCTTGCGCGGGACGGCGGCGCTGGCGGCGTTCGCCCGGTCGCAGCGGATCTCCGCCCGGGTGATCCCGGGCAGGGCCAGCGCCGCCTCGGTCAGCGCCCCGGCCGCGGCGGTGGCGATGCCGCGGCCGACGTGCCCGGCGGCGACCCAGTAGCCGATCTCCAGCGCGCCCGGACCGACCCGCCCGTGCAGGCCGAAGGCGCCGATCACGCCGCCGGGTTCGGCGTCCAGGCCGGCCAGGTACATGAAGTCGGTGCCGGCCTCCCAGGCGGCGGAGCCGGCTCGGGTGAGCTCGGCGGTCTGCGCCCGGGTGGGGGCTTCTGCCGCCCACTCCATCCAGGGCCGCAGGTGGTCCAGGTTGGCGCGGACGGCCCGGTTCAGCGCCACCGCGTGGGTGGCGCTGCGGCGGCGCAGCCAGAGGCCGCCGGGCAGCCGCAGCAGTTCGGGCGGCCGCCCGGGGGTCGCCTCCACCGGGTCCACCACCGCCGCCTGCGGCTGCTCGGCGGTCCGTGCGGGCCGGGCTGCCCGTGCCCGTCCGGCCGGGGCGGGCTCACAGGACCGTGGCTGTGCTTGGCTCATGACGGCGATTATGTCCTTGGCCCGGACCTGTCACCATCCGGGCCTGCCCCGGGCACCCTGACGGCGGGCGCGCGAACGCGCGGCCCC
Source organism: Kitasatospora sp. NPDC023120 (assembly GCF_055560835.1). Taxonomy (NCBI): domain Bacteria; kingdom Bacillati; phylum Actinomycetota; class Actinomycetes; order Kitasatosporales; family Streptomycetaceae; genus Kitasatospora; species Kitasatospora sp. NPDC023120. Next base: position 201,206 of record NZ_JBVHHY010000009.1, read on the forward strand.
GGCGCCGGGGCGCGGCCCGGGGCGCGTCAGAGCCGGACCAGTACCTCGTCGAGCTCCTTGCGCCGCAGGTTCGGCACGCGCGCCCCCTCGGCCGGATAGCCGACCGGGATCACGTACGCCGCCCGCTCCTCCGCCGGCCGGTCGCACACCTCGTTGAGGAACCTCATCGGGCTCGGCGTGTGGGTCAGCGTCGCCAGTCCGGCCTGGTGCAGCGAGGCCAGCAGCAGCCCGACCGCGATGCCCACCGACTCCTTGGTGTAGTACGGGCGCGGGGTGTCGGGCCCCTTGTGTACCTCGAACACCACGATCACGGCCGGCGCGTCCTCCAGGAACGGCTTGCGCCAGTCGGTGCCGATCGGTGCCAGCGCCGCCAGCCACTCCTCCGACGCCCGGTGGCCGTAGAACTCGCGCTCCTCGGCCTCCGCCGCCTCGCGCAGCCGCCGCTTGCGCTCCGGGTCGGTGATCACCACGAACCGCCAGGGCTGGACGTGCGCGCCGCTGGGGGCGGTGCTCGCGGTCCGGACCGCCCACTCGACCACCCCGTCCGGGATTGGGCGGGTGGAGTAGTCGCGGACGGTCCGGCGCCGGGCCATCACCTCGTGGAAGGACCTGCTGCGGGCCTCGGCCTCGTGGGCCGGGACGGTCATGGGGACCAGGGGGACGGTCGGGTGGGACGCCCCCGCCACCGAGCTGTCTGCACTGTCAACATCTGTCCTGTCAACCATGGGCGACAGCACAGCACATGACGTCCCGTCCGGGAAGAGGTAGAGACCAATCGCCCCGGCCTCGCCCGGTCGGTCACAGCCCCGCCCCGTCGGCTACAGCCCCGCCCCCGTGGGCTACAGCCCCGCCCCGCGGGCTACAGCTCGTGCACCCGCCCGTCCCGGACCTCGATCCGCCGGTTCACCGAGACGGTGTCCAGCATCCGGCGGTCGTGGGTGACCAGCAGCAGGGTGCCGGTGTACGAGCCGAGCGCGGACTCCAGCTGCTCGATCGCGGGCAGATCCAGGTGGTTCGTGGGCTCGTCCAGCACCAGCAGGTTGACCCCGCGGGCCTGCAGCAGCGCCAGCGCGGCCCGGGTGCGCTCGCCGGGGGAGAGGGTGCCGGCCGGGCGCAGCACGTGCACCGCCTTGAGGCCGAACTTGGCCAGCAGGGTGCGCACGTCCTCCGGCGAGAGCTCCGGCACGGCGGCGGAGAAGGCCTCCACCAGCGGCTCCCCGCCGAGGAACAGGCCGCGCGCCTGGTCCACCTCGCCGACCACCACGCCGGAGCCCAGGGAGGCGCTGCCGCCGTCGAGTTCGAGCCGGCCGAGCAGGGCGGCCAGCAGCGTGGACTTGCCCGCGCCGTTGGCGCCGGTGATGGCGACCCGGTCGGCCCAGTCGATCTGCAGGTCCACCGGGCCGAAGGCGAAGTCGCCGCGGCGGGCGGCGGCCCCGCGCAGGGTGGCGACCACCGAGCCGGAGCGCGGCGCGGTGGCGATCTCCATCCGCAGCTCCCACTCCTTGCGCGGCTCCTCGACCACGTCCAGCCGCTCGATCATCCGCTGGGTCTGGCGGGCCTTGGAGGCCTGCTTCTCGGTGGACTCGGCGCGCATCGCGCGGCCGATCTTGTCGTTGTCGGAGGACTTGCGGCGGGCGTTGCGCACGCCGTGCTCCATCCAGCCGCGCTGCATCCGGGCGCGGGCCTCCAGCCCGGCCTTGGTGTCGGCGTACTCCTCGTAATCCTCGCGGGCGTGCCGACGGGCCACCGCCCGCTCCTCCAGGTACGCCTCGTAGCCGCCGCCGTACACGTTGACCTGCTGCTGGTGCAGGTCCAGCTCCAGCACCTTGGTCACGGTGCGGGCCAGGAACTCGCGGTCGTGGCTGATCAGCACGGTGCCGGCGCGCAGGCCCTTGACGAAGGCCTCCAGCCGCTCCAGGCCGTCCAGGTCGAGGTCGTTGGTGGGCTCGTCGAGCAGGAAGACGTCGTAGCGGGAGAGCAGCAGCGAGGCGAGGCCGGCCCGGGCGGCCTGGCCGCCGGAGAGCGCGGTCATCGGCAGGTCGAGCGAGACCTTCAGCCCGAGCGAGTCGGCGACCTCCTCGGCGCGCTCCTCCAGGTCGGCGCCACCGAGTTCCAGCCAGCGGTCCAGGCTCGCCGCGTACGCGTCGTCGGCGCCCGCCCGGCCCTCGACCAAGCCCTCGGTGGCCTCGTCCAGCGCCGCCTGGGCGGCTGCCACGCCGGTGCGGCGGGCCAGGAACTCGCGCACCGACTCGCCCTCGCGCCGCTCCGGCTCCTGCGGCAGGTGGCCGATGTTGGCACTGGCCGGGCTGAGCCGCAGCGAGCCACCCTCGGGGGTGTCCAGGCCTGCCAGCAGCCGCAGCAGGGTCGACTTGCCGGCGCCGTTCACGCCGACCAGGCCGATCACGTCGCCGGGGGCGATGACCAGGTCCAGGCCGGAGAAGAGGGTGCGTTCGCCGTGGCCGGCGCTGAGGTCCTTGACTACGAGTGTCGCGCTCATGATGGGGCCGATTGTAGGAGGAGCGGGGTCGGCACCGGAAAAAAGCCCGGGGGCCGCGGCTGTGGCAGCCGCGGCCCCCGGGCTCGGGGACCACCCGTGGATCAGCGGGGGATCGTCCCCCGTGGATCACTTCTCAGCGGACCGCTCCTCGGCGGATCGCTTCGCCGAGGATCACTTGGCCTTCTTCGAGAAGTACTCGAACATGTGCTGGGCCACGTCCTCCAGGTACGGACCGGCCTCGTAGGTGTTCGCGCCGTTGCCGATGGAGGTGTCGCTGACCAGGGCCGGCTTGCCGTCCTTGGTCGCGAACCAGCCGCCGCCGCTGCTGCCGCCGGTCATGTTGCAGCCGATCAGCAGCATCGCCGGGCGGCTCGGGTCGCCGGTCTTCTTGGACGGCTTACCGCCGTCGCAGTGCTCCAGCTCGACGCCGTCGAAGGGCTTGCCCTCCGGGAAGCCGTAGTTGGAGACGGAGGCCAGCTGGTCACGCGGGGCGTTGAACCACAGCGGCACCGAGCCGCCGACGGTCTCCTCCAGCGACTTGCCGTTCGGGTCGGGGTTGGCGACCTTGATGATGCCGAAGTCGTACTGGCTCCACGGGCCGCCGTGCTCCGGGTCGGCCTCGCCGGTCCACTGCGGGGAGACCATGCCGGCGGTCGCGCCCCACTCGCCGTACGGCTCGGCGTCCTCCAGCTTGGACTTCTGCTTGTTGCCGTTGCTCAGCACGCCGTTGCTGTTGAAGGCAGGGGCGAAGGTGATGTCGGTGTAGTACTTGTTGCCCTTGCCGCCGTGCAGGCAGTGGCTCGCGGTCCACACCAGGTTGCTCTTGCCCGGGTTGGCTGGGTCGGAGACGACGGTGCCGGAGCACACGTAGTCCTCGTTGCCGTCCTTGAAGAAGATCTTGCCGTTGACGTGCATGTTCTTCGGGAACGGGTGCGCGACGGGCTTCGCCGGGACCATGGCGGGCATCTGGTCCGGGCCGACCGGCGGCTGGGCCGCGGTGGGCTGGGCCGGAGCGGCGCTGGTGGGCTGCGCGGTCGGCTGGGCCGGCGCCTGCGTCGAGTCCTGCCCCGGGGCCTGCGGCAGCGGCTTCGGCTTGGCGTCCAGCAGCTTCTGCAGCGTCCAGTAACCCTTGACCGCCGGGGTGATGACGTTCGCCTGGGCCCACTTGTCCCAGTCCTCGAGCTTCCAGGTCTTCAGCTCTTCGAGCGTCGGAAGCTTGATCGGGGCCGCGCCCGGCTTGCCGGAGGCGCTGGCGGCGACCGAGGGAGCCGTGGTCTGGGCTCCGACGGGGTCGCTGTTGTCCGGTCCGCACGCGGTGGCGACCACCATGGTCAGCGCGGCGACGGAGGCGCCCAGGACGGCACGGCTCGGCCGGGATATCGGTGACATGGATTCAAATCCCCCTGTTGACTACCGCCATACCGGCCCGTTCCTCGGGTACGGCCCCCCGGGGGCCGCAGGTATGGCGGTGAGGAGTCTGCCATGTGGATAAGGAACTCCTTACATCCACCCCCGACTGGGACGAGGCTGTCACCGGATCGGCACCGGATCGGCACGGGGCCTCCGTGGGGTCGTCGTCGGGGCGCCCGGGCCACTCGGTAAATCGGTTGCACACGTCTCCCGGTGTGCCTAGCGTGGTCCGGGTCGTCAGCCAGACAAGGAGAAGGCCGTTGCTCTACTGAGGTCCCGGGACACCGCCCCGCCGCGCAGGCCCTGTTGCCGCGTGGTGCGCGAGCGTGCGACCTCAGTCACGGCCCCGTGGCGATCCCTCGTGTGACGCCACCTTCGTCATCCTCCGGCCGTACCGGTTCCGCACCAGCGGTGTCTCCCCGTGTTGCTCATCACCCCTTCGGCAACCATCCCGGGAGGCCCACATGGCACAACCCACCACCGCCGTCCTCTGCACCGACCTCGCGTTCGAGTGGCCTGACGGCAAGCCCGTCCTGGACGGCTTCCACCTCGCCGTCGGCCCCGGCCGCACCGGCCTGATCGGGCTCAACGGCGCGGGCAAGTCCACCCTGCTGCGGCTGATCGCCGGCGAGCTCACCCCGACCGGTGGCACCGTCCGGGTCGACGGCGAACTCGGCTACCTGCCACAGGGGCTGACGCTCGACACCGCCCTGCGGGTGGACGAGGCGCTCGGCATCCGAACCACCCGCGAGGCCCTGCACGCCATCGAGTCCGGCGACTCCGACCAGCGGCACTTCGACGCGGTCGGCGACGACTGGGACGTCGAGGAGCGCGCCCGTGCCACGCTCGACCGGCTCGGCCTGCACCGCCTCGGCCTCGACCGCACCACCGGCGAACTCTCCGGCGGCGAGGCGGTGTTGCTGCGACTCGCCGCCCTGCTGATGGCCCGCCCCGACGTCCTGCTGCTCGACGAGCCCACCAACAACCTCGACCGGGCCGCCCGCGAGCGGCTCTACGAGACGGTGGCGGGCTGGCACGGCGTGATGCTGATCGTCAGCCACGACCGCGAGCTGCTGCAGCACGTCGACCAGATCGCCGACCTGCGGGACGGTGAAGTCACATGGTACGGCGGCAACTTCGGGGCGTACGAGCGCACCCTTGCCGCCCAGCAGGAGACGGCCGAGCGGCTGCTGCGCAACGCCGAGGCCGATGTCCAGCGCCAGAAGCGGGACTTGGTCGAGGCTCGGACACGGCTGGACCGCAGCGCCGCGTACGGCAAGAAGCGCTCGGTCACCCGCAACGACCCGCACATCTTCCGGGGCATGCTCAAGCGCAAGGGCCAGGAGACGGCGGGGCGGCTGCAGGGCATGCACAGCGAGCGGCTGGAGGAGGCCAAGGCGCGGCTCACCGAGGCCGAGGAGGCCGTCCGGGACGACGCCGAGATCCGGATCGACCTGCCCCGCACCGCCGTCCCGGCCGGGCGGACGGTGCTCACCCTGCAGAAGGTCCGGCTGCCGCACGGCGTCACCGCCGACCTCGACCTGCGCGGCGCCGAGCGGATCGCCCTGGTCGGCCGCAACGGGGCCGGAAAGTCCACCCTGCTGCGCACCATCGCGGGCGAAATCGCCCCGCTGGAGGGGGAGATCACCGCCCCGGTGGGGCTTCGGCACCTCCCGCAGCGGCTCGACCTGCTGGACGACAAGCTCAGCGTCGTGGAGAACGTCAAGCTGTTCGCGCCCGCCGCCGGGGACAACGCGATCCGCGCCCGGCTCGCCCGCTTCCTGTTCCGGGGCGCCCGGGCCGACCAGCCGGCCGCCACCCTCTCCGGCGGTGAGCGGTTCCGCGCCACGCTGGCCGCCCTGCTGCTGGCCGACCCGCCGCCGCAGCTGCTGATGCTCGACGAGCCGACCAACAACCTGGACCTCGCCAGCGTCCGCCAGCTCACCCAGGCGCTGGCCGCCTACCAGGGGGCCCTGATCGTGGCCAGCCACGACCTGCCGTTCCTGCGCGGCCTGGGCGTGACCAGGTGGCTGGAGCTGGACGGCGAACTGAGGGCGGTGGATCCGATGTAGCGGCAACCGCCCTGCCGTTCCGGCTACCGCGGCCGGGCGTCCCCGGTGTCCGGGGCATGCGCAGCCTCCCCAGTGTGCGCGGCGTCGTCGGTCTCCTCGGTGAGCACCCGGCGGGCCGTGCTCAGGGCCGAGTCCCTGAGCGCGGCCAGCTCGTCGGGGATGAACACCGGGGTGCTGATGTCCGGCGGGATGCCCGGTCCGTCGAAGGTGCTGCCGTCCCGCGTCAGGTACTTCTCGTTCGGCAGGACGACCATGAGCTCCGGTGAGAGCGTCTTGATCAGCACGTCGGAGAAGACGCCCTGGGGGCGGGCCCCGTCGCCCGGGCGTCATCCGCCGCGCCGCACCCGCTTCCTCCTCCGGGGCTACCCGGGGCTCCGACGGAACGGTCCCAGGGGGTATCGACAGCAAGCCGTTTTGACGGCGGGTGGGAATCCGCCCGCGCCGCCCGCGCCGCCCGCGCCGCCCGCGCCGCCCGCGCCGCCCGCGCCGCCCGCGCCGCCCGCGCCGCCCGCGCCGCCCGCGCCGCC
>NZ_JBVHHY010000009.1:207811-286266 GCF_055560835.1 Kitasatospora sp. NPDC023120
CCGCCCGCGCCGCCCGCGCCGCCCGCGCCGCCCGCGCCGCCCGCGCCGCCCGCGCCGCCCGCGCCGCCCGCGCCGCCCGCGCCGCCCGCGCCGCCCGCGCCGCCCGCGCCGCCCGCGCCGCCCGCGCCGCCCGCGCCGCCCGCGCCGCCCGCGCCGCCCGCGCCGCCCGCGCCGCCCGCGCCGCCCGCGCCGCCTGCGCCGCCTGCGCCGCCTGCGCCGCCCGCGCCGCCCGCGCCGCCCGCGACTGCCGCGCCGGCGTGGTCGCCTACGCCTGGGGCGCGGGCCGCAGCCTGCCCGCGATCAGCGTCCCGAGCCGGTCCAGCCCGACGACGAGGGCGGCGAGCAGGACGAACTCGACGGTCAGCTGGGCGATCTGGCCCCAGACGTAGCCGTAGCCCTTGGTGGTCGGGTCGAAGAAGAAGTACGGGTAGGGAGTCGGGTAGTCGTCGAACAGCGCGTTGCGGGCGAGCACGATCGCCGCGTAGCCGAGCGGGAAGGCGAGCCAGAGCGGTATGTCCTTCCAGGCGGCCGCGTTGCGCGGCTTCAGCACCAGCCAGTCGACGATCACCATCACCGGCGTGACGTAGTGCAGGAAGAACGACGACCAGTGCGCCAGCCTGTCCGGCCCGCTGACCAGCCCGGGCAGCGGGTTGGCGCCGTGTTGCAGCAGGACGTGCGAGACCAGCCCGGTGATCAGGATGTACAGCGTGGCGGCGCCGCGCAGCCGGGGCGCGGGCGCGTCCACGGTGCCGCGCCGGTTCATCCAGTACACCGCTCCGATGAAGTAGCCGAGCACGATCACGTTGCTCTGCACGGTGAAGTACACCAGCGGTGCCGTCCCGAGGGTCAGGCCGAGGCCCGCCGAGAGCACGATTCCCATGCGCCACCACAGCGCGGGGCGGGTCCGGACTGTCATGCGGCCACCAGTTCGTTCCAGGCGATACGGGAGGTATCGGACGGTTCAGGGGAAACTCGCACTCTACTCGCCGGTACCGACGAGGTGGAACCCGTGTGCGTCTCCGGAATCCCCGCGTGCGACTCCCGGAACCTCCGAGGCCTCCTGCCGTGCTCAGCCCGGCAGCACGAACCCCGACTCGTACGCGGCGATGACCGCCTGGGTGCGGTCCCGCGCGCCGAGCTTGGCGAGCACGCTGCCGACGTGCGTCTTCACCGTCTCCTGACTCACCACCAGCCGCGCGGCGATCTCCCCGTTGTTGAGCCCGGTGGCCATCAGCCGCAGCACCTGCCCCTCCCGCTCGGTCAGCCGCCCGATCGGCCTGCGGGCGACCGCGGCCTCCCGGCGGCGGTCCGCGCCGTGGCGCAGCGCGAGTTCGCGGACGGCCGCCGGGAAGAGCAGCGAGTCCCCGCGTGCGACCAGCCGCACCGCCTGCACCATCTCCTCCGCCCGCGCCCGCTTCAGCAGGAACCCGGCCGCGCCGGCGCGCAGCGCGTCGTACACGTGGTCGTCGTGCTCGAAGGTGGTGACCACCAGGATCCGCGGCGGCTCGGCCATGGTGCCGACCAGCTGCTCGGTGGCCCGGATCCCGTTGATGCCGGGCATCCGGACGTCCATCAGCACGACGTCGGGCCGCAGTTCGCGCACCAGCGGGACGACCTCGGCGCCGTCGGCGGCCTCACCGACCACGATGAGGTCCGGCTCGGCGTCGATCACCACCCGCAGGCCCATCCGCACCAGCCGCTCGTCGTCCGCGATCACCACGCGGATGCCGTCGCCGCGTCCGTCGGTGCTGCTCGTCATGCCGTTTCCCCCGTCATACCGTTTCCCTCGTCCACCGTGCGGTCGTTCACCGTGCGGTCGTCCACCGTGCGGTCGTTCACCGTGCGGTTCCTCCCACCGGCAGCCAGACGGCCAGCCGCCACGTCGTCCCGTCCGCGCTGGGTCCCGCCGTGCTGCCGCCACGCAGGGCCGTCGCGCGCTCCCCGATCCCGCGCAGTCCGCGCCCGCCGCCGGGGCGGCTCGGACGGGCGGGGCCCAGCGGGTTGGTCAGCTCGATCTCCAGCCGGCTCCCGCTCAGCCCGACCCGCAGCCCGGCGGGGGCGGGACCGGCGTGCCGCAGCACATTGGTCAGGCCCTCCTGGACGATCCGGTACGCCTCGCGGGAGACCGGGTCGGGCAGGCCGGCCAGGCCGGGGTCCAGTTCGGCGTCCACCGTCACCCCGGTGCGGGCGAGTTGGCGCAGCAGGTCGTCCAGTCCGGCGAGGGTGGGCCCGCCCGGTCCGACGGCGTCCGGGTCCTCCTCGCGTAGCAGGCCGAGCACGGTGTCCAGTTCGGCGACGGCCGCCCGCGCGGTCTCCTCGATCGCCTGCAGCGCCTCGGCGGCGAAGTCGGGGTTGGTGCGCAGCACCCGGGCGGCCGCCGAGGCCTGGATGCCGACCGCGCTGAGCGCGTGCCCGACCGAGTCGTGCAGTTCGCGGGCCAGCCGGTTGCGCTGGGCGAGGACGGTGGCCCGGCGCTCGGCGGTGGCGAGCCGCTCCTCCGGGGTCGGGCCGAGCAGGGCGGGCGCCCAGCGGGCGAGCAGGGCGCCGCACACCGCGTTGGTGCCGACGATCAGGAGCAGGACGGCGAGGCCGAGGGTGACGCCGGTGAACATCCAGCCGGGGAAGTGCCTCTCCCACATCCGGACGAACTCCTCGGTCCCGGCGAAGCCGAACAGCAGCACCACCGCGAACGGCATCCCGGCCAGCGTCATCCCGGCGACCACCCCGCCGAAGAGGACGTGCAGCACGTACCAGAGCGCGGTGCGCCGCCGTGCCGCCCACGAGCGGGCCGGCCGGGTGGCCAGCTCCTCCGGCCGCGCCACCACGCACAGCGCCCGCGCCGCCGCGCCCTCCAGCGCCCGCACGGTCGGCACCAGCGCGGTGACGGCGGCCATCGGCAGCGAGGTCGACAACGAGAGGAGGTACAGCAGCAGTTGGCGGGCGGGCGGCAGGTCCGGGTTGAGCGCCCCGAACAGCACCACCGACAGCATCCAGTACGGCATCAGCAGGGCCCCGCCCAGCACCAGGTGCACCCAGCGCAGCCGGGCCCGCCGCCCGAGCACCGCCCCCGCCGCACGCCGCAGTTGCCTGCCCACCCCCGTGATCACCTGGGCGACTCTACGGCAGTCGCGCCCGTCCGGGCCGCCGGTCCGGGCGCTCCGGCTGCCGGTGCGACCCGGGCCGCTCGCTCGGTGAGTGCGATCGAGCCCACAGCCAGGATGAGGACCCCGGTCACCACCTGGGCCGCCTGCACCAGGGTGAGCAGCCCGGGCACCGCCATCGTCAGGTCCGGTACCCGGGTCGACGTCGAGCCGAAGGCCACCAGCTGCCAGCTGCCCCAGCTGAACAGCGAGCCGGCCGCCGTCCAGGTCACCACCAGCGGTGCGATGAGCCGACGCTGCGGCCGGACGCGGAACACCACCATCAGCAACGCCGCCGTGGCGGCCACCGCCATCACCGCGGACACCCCGTCCATCACGGCGATGCCCCGGTTGTGTTCCTCCGCCATCTTCTGCGGCAGTCCGGCGGTGCCGCCGAGCGCCCAGTACGCCCGGCCCGTCGCCACTCCCACGGCGAGCAGGGCGGCGACGCCGGCGAGGCTGCGCTGCACGGTCAGCGTCGCGGAGCGGGGCAGGTCGCCGATCCGGTCCCGCAGCAGCCCGGCCCAGCGGCGCCGGGCGTACGGCACGAAGGCGGTGATGATCGCGATGCCCTGCACGATGAACCCGCCGTACACCACGGTGAAGACCCAGCCGCCGACCCCGCCGGCGCCCTTCTGATCCGTCTGCTGCTCCGGCCCGAGCAGCAGCAGGGAGAGCAGCCACAGCGGCACCGCGACCAGGATCGTGCCGAGGAAGCCGGTCGCCACCCACATCGGGAAGGCCACCAGCCCGGCCGGCGCCCGCCGGCCCCACGGCCGGGCGAAGGACAGCGCCAGGGCGATGGCGATCGCGTCCATCCCGACGGTGATCAGGTTCAGCAGCCACAGCTTGTCCATCCCGGCGGGATCGTCCGTTCCCACCGGGTGGCCGGTCAGCCACAGCATCTTGAGCGTCAGATACGGCGCCGTCACGGCCACCGCGGTCCAGGCCGCTCCGGCCTGTACCGAACTCCCGTTGATTCGCATGCCCCCACGGTCGCCCGCGGCCCGCCCCGGCACCTCCGCCCGGCGCGCGATCCCCCTCCCCCCGGCGGGGGATCTTCTCCGCCCGCCGTCAGGCCATGCGGTGGATCAGCCGGTCCTCCTCGTCGACCCGCCCGTCCGGGTCCGCCACCAGCCCGAGCCGCTCGGCGAGCCGGCGCGAGGGCAGGTTGTCGGCCCAGATCAGGGCCACCACGGGGATCCCGGGGAACCGCGGCCGCCCCTCCGCCATCGCCGCCCGGGCCGCCTCCGCCGCGTACCCCTTGCCCCAGGCGGACGGCCGGAACCGGTAGTAGAGGTTGAACACCCGTTCCCCGTCCAGCGTGTGCAGGTAGAGCCCGGCGTACCCGATGACCACCTCGGGCTCCTCCCGGGTCGACACGGCGCAGTACCCGATTCCGTCCCGCACCCAGTCCGCCACGAACCCGTCCAGCGCCGCCTGCGCCTCGGCGCGGTCCCGCTGCGGACCGTTCGGGTTGTACCGGTTGGTCTCCGGATCCCCGTGAATGGCGAACATCGCCTCGACGTCGCCCTCCTGCGGCCGCGTGAGCACCAGCCGCTCGGAGACGGCGACGACCGTGCGGGCGGTGTGCTGGGCAGTGGTCATGATGGATCCCCGTTGTCTGTCGTAATGGCCGGATCGTAGGTTAGGTCATTACGTCGACGGGCGCCCGGACATTTTCCCGACCGCGCCCCCCGGCGTCGGGGCGGACCGGTGTCGAGGTCTTGTTACCGGCGGGTCGCTTGCCTATCATCCCGAGTGTTACAGCTTTACTGTCAAACCCCGAAGGGTTCTGCGGCCAGTGCGTGACACAAGCAGTCCACCGGACGGTGGCGGCCCGGCTTCTTCGGCCTGCGGGCCGTTGGCGGGTGTGCGGGTGGTGGAGCTCGCCGGGATCGGACCGGGGCCGTTCGCGGCGATGCTGCTGGGGGACCTCGGGGCGGACGTGGTGCGGGTGGACCGGCCGGAGCCGTCGCCGCTCGGGCCCGATCCGGCGTACGACCTCAGCAACCGCAACAAGCGCTCGGTGCTGGTCGACCTGAAGTCGCCCGAGGGGCCCGGGCTGGTGCTGGACCTGGTCGAACGGGCCGACCTGCTGATCGAGGGCTACCGGCCGGGCGTCGCGGAGCGGCTCGGGGTCGGTCCAGAGGCGTGCCTGGCGCGCAATCCGGCACTGGTGTACGGGCGGATGACCGGGTGGGGGCAGCAGGGCCCGCGGGCCGCGACCGCCGGGCACGACCTCGGGTACGCGGCGGTCGCCGGGGTGTTGGGGCTGGTCGCGGCACCGGGGGGCGCCGACGAGGCGCCCGGGATCCCGGCCAACCTGCTCGGCGACTACGCGGGCGGCTCGCTCTACCTCGTCGTCGGCCTGCTCGCCGGGCTGCACCACGCCCGGGCCACCGGTGCGGGCCAGGTGGTGGACGCCGCGATCGTGGACGGCGCGGCGCACCTCGGCAGCATGCTGTGGGGTCTGCTCGCGGCCGGCCACTGGCAGGACCGCCGGGGCGTCAACCTGCTGGACGGCGGCGCCCCGTTCTACGCCGTCTACCGGACGTCCGACGGCGGGCACCTGGCCGTCGGCGCGCTGGAGCCGCGCTTCTACGCCGAGTTCGCCCGGCTGCTGGAGCTCGGCCCGGACGCGCCCGGCCAGTACGACCTCGCCCGCTGGCCCGAACTGCGCGCCCTGATCGCCGCCCGCTTCGCCACCCGGACCAGGGCCGCGTGGGAAGCCGTCTTCGCGGGCTCCGACGCCTGCGTGGAACCGGTGCTGACGATGCGGCAGGCGGCTGCGGACGAACACCTGTCGGCGCGCGCCACGTACGTCGAGGCGGACGGCGTCACCCAGCCCGCCCCCGCCCCCCGGTTCTCCGCCACGCCCGGCGCGCTGCGCCGCCCGCCGGCCCGGCCGGGCGCGGACACCGCCGAGGTGGCCCGGGACTGGGACGTCCCTTCCCTCGGCTCCGCGGCGGACGAGCCCACTGCGGGTGACCCCGTGGCGGCCGGGTCCGCGGCGGGCAGGCCCGTGGCACACAACTCCGCGTCAGAGCAAGGAGAGTAGCGTTGCAGCGCGAGATCTTCACCGAGCAGCACGACGACTTCCGGGCCACCGTGCGGGCCTTCCTCGCCAAGGAGGTGCTGCCGCACTACGACCGCTGGGAGAAGGCCGGCATCGTCGACCGCTCCGCCTGGATCGCGGCGGGCCGCCAAGGCCTGCTCGGCCTCGCCGTCCCCGAGGAGTACGGCGGTGGCGGCACCCCGGACTTCCGCTACGCCGCCGTGCTGGCCGAGGAGTTCGCCCGGGCCGGGGCCTCCGGGCTGGCGATCGGCCTGCACAACGACATCATCGGCCCCTATCTGACCTCGCTCGCCACCGAGGAGCAGAAGCGCCGCTGGCTGCCCGGCTTCTGCTCCGGCGAGCTGATCACCGCGATCGCGATGACCGAGCCCGGCACCGGCTCCGACCTGCAGGGCATCCGCACCCAGGCGGTCGACCGGGGCGACCACTTCCTGCTCAACGGCGCCAAGACCTTCATCTCCAACGGCATCCTCGCCGACCTGGTCATCGTGGTCGCCCGCACCACCCCCGAGGGCGGCGCGCACGGGCTGAGCCTGCTGGCCGTCGAGCGCGGCACGCCCGGCTTCGAGCGCGGCCGCAACCTCGACAAGATCGGCCAGAAGGCCCAGGACACCGCCGAGTTGTTCTTCGAGGACGTCCGGGTGCCGAAGGAGAACCTGATCGGCGAGCTCAACGGCGGCTTCGTCCACCTGATGCAGAACCTTGCCCAGGAGCGGCTCACCATCGCGGCCGCGGCGATCGCCGGCGCCGAGTACCTGGTCGAGATCACCACCGACTACGTCAAGCAGCGCGAGGCCTTCGGCCGGCCGCTCGCCAAGCTGCAGCACGTCCGCTTCGAGATCGCCGAACTCGCCACCGAGTGCGCCGTCACCCGGGCCTTCGTCGACCGCTGCATCACCGAGCACAACCGCTACGCGCTCACCCCGGCCGACGCCTCGATGGCCAAGTGGTGGGCCACCGAACTGCAGAAGCGCACCGCCGACCGGTGCCTCCAACTGCACGGCGGCTACGGCTACATGAGCGAGTTCCCGGTCGCCCGGGCGTTCACCGACGGCCGCATCCAGACCATCTACGGCGGTACCACCGAGATCATGAAGGAGATCGTGGGCCGCTCCATCCTCGGCTGACCGCTCCGCCGGATCCTCGGCCGGCCGCTCCGCCGAATCCTCGGCTGAACCTCCGCCAAGCCAAGCCCCCCGCCCCGAAAGGCATTCCCATCGTGACCACCGAAGCGTACGTCTACGACGCGATCCGCACCCCGCGCGGCCGGGGCAAGGCCAACGGCTCGCTGCACGGCACCAAGCCGATCGACCTGGTCGTCGGCCTGATCCACGAACTGCGCCGCCGATTCCCGGAGTTGGACCCGGCGGCGATCGACGACATCGTGCTCGGCGTGGTCAGCCCGATCGGCGACCAGGGCTCCGACATCGCCCGGATCGCCGCTGTCGCGGCCGGCCTGCCCGACACCGTCGCCGGCGTCCAGGAGAACCGCTTCTGCGCCTCCGGCCTGGAAGCCGTCAACCTGGCTGCCGCCAAGGTCCGTTCGGGCTGGGAGGACCTGATCCTGGCCGGCGGCGTGGAGTCGATGTCCCGGGTGAAGATGGCCTCCGACGGCGGCGCCTGGTTCGCCGACCCGATGACCGCGTACGAGACCAACTTCGTCCCGCAGGGCATCGGCGCCGACCTGATCGCCACCATCGAGGGCCTGTCCCGCACCGACGTGGACGCCTTCGCCGCCGAGTCCCAGGCCCGCGCCGCCAAGGCCCAGGCGGACGGCCTGTTCGACCGCTCGGTGGTCCCGGTGCGCGACCGCAACGGCCTGGTCGTGCTGGAGCGCGACGAGTTCATCCGCCCCGGCACCACCGTCGAGACCCTGGCCGGCCTCAAGCCCTCCTTCGCCCAGATCGGCGAGGCCGGCGGCTTCGACGCCGTCGCGCTGCAGAAGTACCACTGGGTGGAGGCCATCGACCACGTCCACCACGCGGGCAACTCCTCCGGCATCGTGGACGGCGCCGCCCTCGTCGCCATCGGCAACCGCGAGATCGGCGAGCGGTACGGGCTGCGCCCGCGCGCCCGGATCGTCTCCGCCGCCGTCTCCGGCTCCGAGCCGACCATCATGCTCACCGGCCCCGCCCCGGCCACCCGCAAGGCGCTCGCCAAGGCCGGGCTCACCGCCGCCGACATCGACCTGGTCGAGATCAACGAGGCCTTCGCGGCCGTCGCGCTCCGCTTCATCCGCGAACTCGGCTTCCGCCCCGACCAGGTGAACGTCAACGGCGGCGCGATCGCCCTCGGCCACCCCCTCGGCGCCACCGGCGCGATGCTGCTCGGCACCGTCATCGACGAGCTGGAGCGGCGCGACCTGCGCTACGGCCTGATCACCCTCTGCGTGGGCGGCGGCATGGGCATCGCCACCATCGTCGAGCGCGTCTGACCCCCTCCCCGCGATCTGGAGACCGTGAACCCATGAGCGACACCACCACCATCCGCTGGGAGCAGGACCAGGACGGCGTGGTCACCCTCGTCCTCGACGACCCCACCCAGTCCGTCAACACCATGAACGAGGCCTTCACCGCCGACTTCGAGACCGTGGTCGGGCGGCTGGCCGAACTCGGCGACTCGCTGCGCGGCGTCGTGATCACCTCCGGCAAGAAGACCTTCTTCGCCGGGGGAGACCTTCGGATGCTCTCCGCCGCCCGCCCCGAGGACGCCGAGGCCGTCTTCGAGAAGTCCATGCGGATCAAGCGCTCGCTGCGCACGCTGGAGACCCTCGGCAAGCCGGTCGTCGCCGCCGTCAACGGCAGCGCGCTCGGCGGCGGCCTGGAGATCGCCCTCGCCTGCCACCACCGGATCGCGCTGGACACCCCGGCGAGCCGGATCGGCCTGCCCGAGGTCACCCTCGGCCTGCTGCCCGGCGGCGGCGGAGTGGTCCGCACGGTGCGGCTGTTCGGCATCACCGATGCCCTGCTGAAGTTCCTGCTGCAGGGCCGCCAGTACCGCCCGGCGCAGGCGCTGGAGCACGGACTGGTGCACGAAGTGGTGGACACCCCGGACGAGCTGACCTCCCGGGCGCGCGCCTGGATCGAGGCCAACCCGACCGCCGTCCAGCCCTGGGACGTCAAGGGCCACAAGATCCCCGGCGGCACCCCGTCGAACCCGGCCTTCGCCGCCAACCTGCCCGCCTTCCCCGCCAACCTGCGCAAGCAGCTGAACGGCGCGCCCTACCCGGCCCCGCGCAACATCCTGGCCGCCGCGGTGGAGAGCGCCCAGGTGGACGTCGACACCGCGATGGCGATCGAGGCCCGCTACTTCACCGAGCTCGCCTGCGGCCAGACCAGCAAGAACATGATCCAGGCGCTGTTCTTCGACATGCAGGCCGTCAACTCCGGTGCCGGGCGCCCCAAGGAGGTCGAGAAGCGGCTGGTCCGCAAGGTCGCCGTGCTCGGCGCCGGGATGATGGGCGCGGGCATCGCCTACGCCTGCGCCAAGGCCGGCATCGAGGTCGTGCTCAAGGACGTGAGCACCGAGGCCGCCGAACGCGGAAAGGCCTACTCGGAAGGGCTGCTGAACAAGGCCGTCGCGCGCGGCCGCTCCACCGAGGCCAAGCGCGACGAGCTGCTCGCCCGGATCACCCCCACCGGCGACCCCGCCGACCTGGCCGGCTGCGACGCGGTGATCGAGGCGGTCTTCGAGAACACCGAGCTCAAGCACAAGGTGTTCCAGGAGATCGAGGGCGTCGTCGCCCCCGACGCGCTGCTCTGCTCCAACACCTCCACCCTGCCGATCGGCCTGCTCGCCGAAGGCGTCGAGCGCACCGGCGACTTCATCGGCCTGCACTTCTTCTCGCCGGTCGACAAGATGCGGCTGGTCGAGATCATCCGCGGCCCGCAGACCGGCGACGAGGCGCTCGCCCGCGCCTTCGACCTGGTCCGGCAGATCGACAAGACCCCGATCGTGGTCAACGACTCGCGCGGCTTCTTCACCTCGCGGGTCATCGGCCAGTTCCTCAACGAGGGCGTCGCCATGGTCGGCGAGGGCATCCACCCGGCCAGCATCGAGCAGGCCGCCGCCCAGGCCGGCTACCCCGCGAAGGTGCTCTCCCTGATGGACGAACTCACCCTCACCCTGCCGCGCAAGATCCGCGACGAGTACCGGCGCTCGGTCGAGGCCGCCGGCGGCACCTGGACGTCCCACCCGGCGGACGCCGTGATCGACCGGATGGTCGACGAGTTCGGCCGCCCGGGGCGCAGCGGCGGCGCGGGCTTCTACGAGTACGGCGAGGACGGCAGGCGCGGGCGGCTCTGGCCGGGGCTGCTGGAGCACTTCGCCGGGTCCGGTGGTGCCTCGGGTGCCGGCTCGGGCTCCGTTTCGGGCCCCGGCTCGGGCTCCGTTTCGGGTGGCGCCGAGGTGCCGTTCGAGGACCTCAAGGAGCGGATGCTGTTCAGCGAGGCGCTGGACTCGGTGCGCTGCCTCGAGGAGGGCGTGCTGACCTCCGTCGCCGACGCCAACGTCGGCTCGATCCTCGGCATCGGCTTCCCGGCCTGGACCGGCGGCGTGTTCCAGTACATCAACGGCTACGAGGGCGGCCCGGCCGGCTTCGCGGCCCGCGCCCGCGAACTCGCCGCCGCGTACGGCGAGCGGTTCGCACCGCCGGCGCTGCTGGAGCGGATCGCGGCGGAGGGGCGGACGTTCACGGACTGACCCTCGTCGCCGGTATGGGGTGACGGCGGTCGGGCGGTCGGGGGCGGGGGACGGGTGGGGCCGTGCGTGGCGCGGCCCCACCCGTCCCCCTTACTCCCCGCCCAGCTCCTCGCCCAGCTCCTCGCCCAGTTCCTCCCGGAGCGAGCGCTGGAACGCCGTGACCAGGGCCTGCGCCACCATCGGCTGGATGTGGTCCGTCAGCGCCTTCATCCGGGCCAGCTCATCCGGCGCCGGCTCGCTCTCCCGGTACGGCTTCCAGACCGTCTCGCGGAACAGCCGCTGCAACTCCCGTGCCGTCGCCCGGCTGTGCTCCAGCACCACTGCCCGGGCGGCGAGCAGCGTCTCCAGCGGGATCGGCACGTCCAGGATCCGTACGCCGAGCGGCAGCAGGCCCGGATCGACCCGGAACACCCCCGGGTCGTCGGTCCGCTCCAGCGCCCCCATCGCCGCCAGCCGCTCGACCTGCTCCTCCGACAGCCCCCGCCCGGCCCGCCGCTCAAGCTGCGCTCGCCCCAGCTCTTCGAGGGCCTCGGGTGTCCAGGACGCCACCAGCGCCCGGTGGATCGCCAGGTCCAGCGGCGTGCTGTCCTCCGGCAGCCGCGCCATGTACCGCTCGATCGCCGCCAGCGTCAGCCCCTGCCGCTGCAGCTCCTCGATCAGCTCCAGCCGGTCCAGGTGCGCCGCCCCGTACAACCCCACCCGGCGAGGTCCCAGCTCCGGCGGCGGCAGCAGCCCCTTCGTCCCGTAGAACCGCACCGTCCGCACCGTCACCCCGGCCCGCGCCGCCAACTCGTCCACCGTCAGCCGCACCCCGCCCACCACGGCGCCGCGCTCCCCCATCTGCTGCCTCCCGCACCGGCACACTCCTGCTGTGACAGCAGCAGTGTGACAGTGCAGCCGTCACCGGTCCACCGGTGGGCTGCGCGGGCGGCTCGTGCGCGGGCAGTCGGTGGTGGGCCTGGGGAGTCGGGGGATGTGTGCCACGCGGGTCGGTGGCGGTGGTGGTGGTGGTGGCGGTGGCGGTGGCAGTCGTGGTCGTGGTCGTGGTCGGGTATCGGGCCGCGTCGCCAGGGCGCGTGCGGGTGGAGGGGTGCGGGTTGAGGGGGGCGGGGAGGAGGAGCCCGCTGTGGGCTGCTACGCCGACGCCCCTGCCCTTCGGCCGGGGAGTCCGGTTCGGGGCAGGGGCGTGGGGGCGGGGGCTGTGGGCTCGGGGTGGGCCCGGGTGTAGCCCATCGGCTCGTTGGGGCCGAACCGGGTCCACCCGGGCGCCGGCGGCCTGGCCTCCGGCCGTCTGCGCTCCGGGGCCCCGGGCTCCCGGCGGCCCTGGGGGTCAGGCCAGGGCGGCGTGGTGGCGGCGGGTGACTTCGGGGTGGGCTCGGGTGTAGCCCTTCCACTCGTTGAGGCCGAAGTCGGCGAAGAGCGGGTTGTCCGGGTCCTCGGTGGCGCCGGGGGCGTGGTGGGCGAGCGGGAAGTCCAGTGGTGCGATGTGGGCGTCGAGGCGCGGGTTGTAGAAGAACGGGACGGAGTAGCGCTCGCGGGCTCCGGGCGGGCTGACCACGCGGTGGCTGGTGGCCTTGAGGTAGCCGTCGGTGGCCACCTCCAGCAGCTCGCCGAGGTTGACGACGAAGGCGCCGTCGAGCGGCGGGACGTCCAGGAAAGTGCCGTCCTCGCGCTCGACCTGGAGACCGCCCACGGTGTCCTGGAGCAGCAGGGTGATGAAGCCGTAGTCCTTGTGGGCGCCGACGCCCTGCCCGGCACCGTCAGGGGCGGTGCCGGGGTAGCGGACCAGCTTCAGGCGCAGGTGGGGGTGGCCCGCGAAGGCCTCGTCGTAGAAGTCGGGGCGGGCGCCGATCGCGGTGAGGAGTTCGTGCAGCAGCCGCTGGGCGACGGCACCGAGGCGGTCGATCCAGCCGAGCGCGGCGGTGCGCAGCTCGGGGAGCGCCTCGGGCCACTGGTTGGGGCCCTCCAGCCACCAGTACGGGGGCTCGCCGGTGCCGGGGACGTGCGGGGGCAGCTCGGCGCCGATGTCCAGCTGGTCGCGCCAGTCCTGGCTGCCGCCGGTCCGCTCGTCGCCGGTGCGGGTGTAGCCCCGGTAGTGCGGGGAGTTGAGGTTGCTCACGGCGAGCCGGTCGGCTTCGGGGAGGGCGAAGAAGGCGCGCATGGCCTGGGTGAGCGCGGCCGTTTCCTCCGGGGTGACGCCGTGGCCGACGAGCTGGAAGAAGCCGACGCCGGTGGCGGCGTCGCGGAGTTCGTCGTGCAGGCGGCGGCGGTCCTGCGGGCTACCGTCGGCGAGCGAGAGGTCGATCACCGGGAGGGCGTCCGCGGGGGTGGAGCCGGTGCCGGTTTCGGATATGGGCGTGTGCTGCTGCGTCATGTGTGACATCCGCTGGGTCTCGTCCCGGCCCGGCCCGGTGGTGACCGGGGCGCCGGAGCAACGCCTGGTGCGGCGGGTGCTCAGGGAGCCGGGAGGCGGGGGACGGCCGGGTGGGCCGTCGCTGAGGGGTTGGAGCGAGGTTCAGCCGGAGCGTCGACAGGACATGGTGGTCACGCGGAGCAGGTCCACGTGGCGGCGGCGAACAAGGATGAGCACGTCACCAGCCTAGATGACCGGTTCGGCGGCGGGCGAGCCCCCTGCAGCGGAGGGTCACTCGCCACTTGTCGGTGGTCCTTCAGGCGATGGTCGGGCGGCTGCCCACGTGCGGCGATCGGCGGCTCCTTTCAGGAGTTGTTGAGGTAGGCGAGGACGGCCAGGACCCGGCGGTTGTCGTCGTCGGAGGGCTGGAGGTCGAGCCGGACGAAGATCGACGCGGTGTGCTTGGCGACCGCCCGTTCGGTGATCACCAGCTGCTGGGCGATGGCGGCGTTGGAACGGCCCTCCGCCATCAGCCCCAGCACCTGCCGCTCGCGCGGGGAGAGGGTGGAGACCGGGCCGGCCGAGGAGTTGTGGGTGAGCAGCCGGGTGATCACCTCCGGATCCATCGCGGTACCGCCCTGGGCGACCCGCCGGACGGCGTCGATGAACTGGGTGCCGTCCATCACCCGGTCCTTGAGCAGGTAGCCGATCCCGCCGGTGCTGCCGGCCAGCAGCTCACGGGCGTACAGCTGCTCCACGAACTGCGACAGCACCAGGACGGGCAGGCCCGGGTGGGCCCGGCGGGCGGCCAGCGCTGCCCGCAACCCCTCGTCGGTGAAGCTCGGTGGCAGCCTGACGTCGACCACGGCGATGTCCGGCCGGTCGGCGGCCACCGCGGCGAGCAGCTGGTCGCCGGTCTCGACCGCCGCGGTGACCTTCATGTCGTTGGCCTCCAGCAGCCGGGTCAGGCCGTCCCGGAGGAGGAAGAGGTCTTCGGCGATGACAACGCGCACGGGATCTCCAGGTTCACGATGGTCGGACCACCGGACGGGCTGCTGATCGCCAGCACCCCGTCGAAGGCGGCCAGTCGGCGTTCGGTTCCGCTGAGGCCGGTGCCCCGGGACGGGTCGGCGCCTCCGCGCCCGTCGTCGGTGACCGATATCCGCAGCAGCCCGTCACTGTGCCCTATCTCGATCCACACGTGCGAGGCACCGGCGTGCTTCACCACGTTGGCCAGCAGTTCGGTGACCGCGAAGTAGGCGGCCGACTCCACCGGGGCCGGTGCCCGGCCGGGCAGGGCAGCGGCGAAGGTGACCGGCAGCGGCAGGTCCAGTGCGGTCGCCTGTACCGCGTCGGCGAGCCCGCGGTCGGCGAGCACCGGGGGGTGGATACCGCGGACCAGGTCCCGCAGCTCGGCCAGTGCCTTCACCGAGGACGCCCGGGCCTCGGCGAGCAGCGGGCCCAGGGCGTCCGGGTCGTCCTTGAGCTGCTCGGCGACGGTCAGCAGCATGCCGAGGGCCACCAGTCGGGCCTGCGCTCCGTCGTGGAGGTCCCGCTCGATCCGGCGCAGCTCGGCGGCCCCGGCGTCGATGGTGTCCGCCCTGGTCCGAGTCAGGTGGCTGACCTGGTGGGCGAGTCGGGCCTGCCGGGAGGGCCCGAGCAGAGTCCGGGCGGCCTTCTCGTGGATCCGCAGCACCGGCGGGGCGGCCCACAGGGCGGCCGCCGGGGCGGCGCACAGACCCATCCCGTAGACCATGCCCAGCGGGAAGAACGAGCCGTTCCGACCGAAGACCTCCAGAGCGATCGGGGTGAACAGGACGATCGCCGCGGTGAGCAGCACCACGAAGCCGGTGAGCAGGGCCCAGGCCGAGTCCCGCCAGGTCGCCGGGTCGGTCAGCCAGCCGCCGGCCCGCAGCCGCTGCCAGGGACCGGCGGCGCCGGCCGGGCGCCGGTACGGCACCGGGACCGGCCGCCCGCTCCACTTCCCGACCGTCCGCCTGCTCTCCGTCGCGATCCAGCGCGCGCCGAACAACCCGAGCACCAGCAGCGAGGGTGCCAACCAGAGCGAGCCCGACCGGCCGCCGGGCGCGGCGCCGCCGTACAGGTGCGTCGCCGTCACCGCGAGCGCGCCCGGCGCGAACAGGGCGGCCCCGACCGCCCGGCCACCACCGCCGGTGGCCCAGCACAGCGCCCAGAGGGCGACCGGCCCCAGCGGCGGCAGGAGGAAGAACGGGCCGCCCGGCCCGAACGGCCCGGCCTCGTCCGGGCCGAACAGCGCGGCGACCAGCAGGATCGGCCCGGCCAGCAGGGAGATCAGACCCGTCACGGCCAGTGTCACCACGTACCAGGCGCGCACGCCGTCCACGCAGGCCCGGCCCACCCGCCGGGCGACCCGACCCGCCGCTCCCGTCCACGCGTTTGCACGCGTTTCCGCAGGACCCTCAGTACGCACTGCCGCACGCACGTCCGTACTCGTTTCCGCACCCATGAGGCGCCCCCTCGCCGTCCCGGAGCCCCTGTCGGGGGCCTCGAAGCCCGTGGCCCCGGAGCCCCTGCGGGCCCCGGTTCCGATCTTTCGCAGGCTCAGTCTGCCCCGCAGCGACGGCCGGTGCTCTAGGCCTGAACACCCAGTTCGGGGTGTATCTGGATACACCTCGCAGACGCCGCTTAGACGGCTGTCACCACCCCTGCGCCGGTTCGTAGCGTGATGTCCCGTCAGCCGGTCCGGGTCCTCCCGGAGCCGGATCCCCGAACCGTGGAGGGCCCGTGAACGCGCCGATCATCCGGATCCGCGGCGTCAGCAAGACGTACGACCGGTCCGACGCCGCTATCCCCGCCCTGGCCGGGCTCGACCTGGAGGTACGGGCCGGCGAGGCGCTGGCGGTGCTCGGCCGCTCGGGCAGCGGCAAGTCCACCCTGCTGAACCTGATCGCCGGCCTCGACCGCCCGAGCGAGGGCGCGGTGGAGGTGGACGGCGTGGCCGTCCACGAGCTCGGCGAGGCCGCGCTGGCCGAGTACCGGCGGCGGCGGATCGGCATGGTGTTCCAGTTCTTCAACCTGCTGGACGACCTGAACGTCGAGGACAACGTGCTGCTCCCGGCCCAGCTCGCCGGGGTGCGGCGGGAGCAGGCCCGCGCCCGGGCCGGAGAGCTGCTGGAACGGCTGGGTGTGGCCCGGCACGCCAGGGCCTTCCCCGGTCGCCTCTCCGGCGGCGAGCGCCAACGGGTCGCGGTGGCCCGGGCGTTGATGAACCGCCCGCCGGTGTTGCTGGCCGACGAACCCACCGGGGCGCTGGACACCGCCTCGGCCGCCGACGTCCGCGACCTGCTGCGCGGGCTCAACGCGGAGGGCCAGACGGTGCTGCTGGTCACCCATGACACCACGCTCGCCGAGGCCTGCGCCGACCGGACGATCGAGCTGCTGGACGGCCGACTGGTCCGGGACACCGCGGCCGTGGCGGCCCCCGGGGGCACGCGGTGAGCGAGCGGAGCAAGCAGAGCAGGCGGAACGGGTGGAGCACGTGGAGCGAGCGGGGCCCGGGAAGACACCGGCGGCGTGCGAACGCCCCTGTCGAGCGAGAGGAGGTGGACGCATGAGTGCCCTCGGCAAGGTGGTCCGGGCCGGGGTGGGCCGCAAGCGGGTCCAGACCCTGGTCATCGTGCTCACCACGATGATGTCCGTGACGGCGTGCATCCTCGCGGTCGGGCTGCTGGTCGCCGCCCAGGGCCCGTACCAGCGCTCCTTCGCCGACCAGCACGGCGCGCACCTCAACGCGCTGTACGACCCGGACAGGGCGAGCCCCGCCCAGCTCGCCGCGGCCGCCCACGCGCCCGGTGTGACGGCCTCGGCCGGCCCGTACCCGGCGGTCACCGTCCAGCCGCGTTCGGGCGAGGACACCGAGCTCCCGCCGCCCGACAGCCTGCTCCCGCCGATGACGCTGGTAGGCCGGGCCCAGGACGGTCCGATGGACGGCCTGCGGATCACCATGGGCCGCTGGGTCGCGGGCCCCGGCGAGGTGGTGTTCCTGGACGGCCACTCGCCGCTGGCCGTCGGCGACAGCATGCGGTTCCCGGACCTGCCCGGGCACCCGACGCTCAAGGTGGTCGGCCTGGCGGCCTCCGTCTCCTGGAGCGCGGACGGCTGGATCGCCCCCGAGCAGGTCGCCGGGTTGACCGCGCCCGGCACGACGCCCGCCGTCCAGTACCTCTACCGCTTCGCCCGGGCCGGCACCGACGCCGAGGTGGAGGCCGACCACGCCGCGCTCGCCGCCGCGGTGCCGGCCGGTGCGCTCACCAGAGCGACGTCCTACCGACCCGCCCAGGCGGAGGCCGACCGGACGGCCTCGACCTTCGTCCCGTTCGTCACGGCCTTCGGGGTGCTCGGCCTGGCCATGTCGGTGCTGATCATCGGCGTCGTGGTCAGCGGCGCCGTCACCGCCGCCACCCGGCGGATCGGCATCCTCAAGTCCCTGGGCTTCACCCCGGCCCAGGTGGCGCGCGCCTACGTCGGCCAGGCGCTGATCCCCGCCGGGATCGGCACGGCGCTCGGGGTGCTCGGCGGCAACCTGCTCTCCGTACCGGTCCTCGGCATCGCCCGCAAGGCGCTGCGGGGAGGTCTGCTCGGCATCCCGCTCTGGGTGGACCTCGCCGTTCCGGCGGTGGCGCTGGCCGCCGTGACGGGCACCGCGCTGGTGCCGGCGCTGCGGGCCGGGCGGCTGCGCACGGTGGAGGCGCTCGCGGTCGGCCGGACGGCGCCGGGCGCCAGGCAGGCCGCCGGCCGGGGTGCCCAGGGCCGGGGCGGGGCGGCGGGCCTCCTCGCGAGGGTGCGGAACGGCATCGGTCGACTGCCGGTGCCGCGCTCGCTGAGCCTCGGCCTGGCGAGCCCGCTCAACCGGCCGGGCCGCTCGGCGACCACGGGGGCCGCGGTGGTGCTCGGTACGGCCGGGGTCACCCTCTGCGTCGGTCTGACGCTCTCGCTCGGCCTGCTCCAGGACGGCCTGGAGGCCGGGCGCACGAGCAAGGTCATGGTCCAGGTCCCGATCGAGGGCACCACCAGGCCGGCCGAGCACCTGGACGAGACGGCCGTGGCCCAGGCGATCGGCGCCGGCCAGGGCACCCGCGCCTGGTACAGCAGCGCCCCGACACCGGCGGCCGTGGCCGGGAACACCGGCCGCTCCGAGGTGGTCGCATTCAGCGGCGACGCCTCGTGGAGCGGCTACCAGCTGGTCTCCGGTCGCTGGTTCAGCGGCCCCGGCGAGGTTGTGGTGGGCACCGCCTATCTCCGTGCCAACCAGGCGAAGGTCGGCGACACCGTGACCCTCACCGACCACGGGCGCACCACCCCGGCGAAGATCACCGGTGAGGTCCTGGCCACGAGCGACGTCGTCTTCCTGGACCGGGCCGCACTGGCCCCGATCGGCGGCGCCGTGGCCGCCGAGGCGATCTCCTTCCACATCGACCTCACCCCCGGCACCGACGCGAAGGCGTACGCCGACGCGCTCGACCGCGTGGTCCAGCCCCTCGGGTTGAGCGCCGAGCTGGGGGAGCAGCAGATCAACATCGTGATGCTGGCGATGAACACCCTGGCGGGGACGCTCACGCTGCTGCTCACCGTGGTCGCGGGGCTCGGGGTGCTCAACACGGTGCTGCTGGACACCCGGGAGCGGGTGCACGACCTCGGGGTGCTCAAGGCGCTCGGGATGTCGCCCCGGCAGACCGTCGGCATGGTGCTCACCTCGGTCTGCGGCAGCGGTCTGGTGGCCGGGCTGATCGGGGTGCCGATCGGGATCGCGGTGCACCACCAGGTGATGCCCGCGATGGCCCGCGCCGCCGGAATCGGGGTGCCCGACGCGGATCTCGGTGTGTTCGACCCGGCGGTGGTGGGTCCGCTGATACTCGGCGGCCTGGTCCTGGCCCTGCTCGGCGCCGTTCTACCGGCCACCTGGGCGGCCCGGACCAGGACGGCCACCGCACTGCGGACGGAGTGACGGCAGGGGAGGGGCCCTGCCGGAGCCGCCCTCGGCAGGCCGGTGGACGGGGCCGCCCCTCCCCGCGCGGGAGCGGCCCGTCCAGCGGCGCAGAAGCCAAGGGCTCGGACGCCAGGGACCTGCGGCAACGGTCGCCGTCAGCCGTCAGCCGTCAGCCGTCAGCCGTCAGCCGGTACCCGGCAACCGGCGTCCGTCAGGACAGCCGTGCCGCTGCGTACGCCTCCATGGCGGCTCGCTGGTACGCGGCCAGGCCCGGGGCGATGGCCTCGTACACGGCGCTCCACTGCTCGTTCTCGGTGCAGGAGCGCGCGATCGCGAGGTACTCCTCCACCGGGACGGACCGGATGGTGCCGAGCAGCCGGTACTCCTCGTCGATCACGCTCTGGACGGGCTCGGCGCCGGCTGGGAGGCCGCCCGCCATCAGCTCGGCCAGGCGGATCATGCGCGCGGTCCGCTCGCGCTGCCCGGCCTCGACCTCGTCCGGGCTCATCGCGGCGGTCGCCTGCCGGGCCGCCTCGGCGTGCTCCGGGAAGTCGCGCAGGCTCGCGTCGACATCGGCGGGCTGGATGCCCTCGAACAGGTTCTCGGGGCGGTTGATGGTCATGGGCGTGCCGTCCTTCCGGGAGCGTTCCAGGTCGGCGATCGTGCGGGAAACGGTGGCGGCCAGGGCGTCCAACCGGTCGCGCTCGGCGACCAGTTGCCGGTAGTGGCCCCGCAGGGCGTCGAGCTCGTCCACCTGGTCGCCCAGGATCCGGGCGATCTCGGTCAGCCCCACGCCCAGCGCCCGCAGCACGAGGATCTGCTGCAACTGCAGCAACTGCCGCTCCTCGTAGTAGCGGCGGCCGTTGGAGCCGATCCCGGCCGGTGGCAGCAGCCCGATCTCGTCGTAGTGCCGCAGCGTCCGGGCGGTCACCCCGGACATCCGGGCGACCTCCGCAATCGGCCAGGCCATGGCCGCCTCCCTCGCTTCCGAGTCCCCACGTTCGTCGTACCGGGGCCGGTTCCTCCGGCCCTGGCCACGACGGTAGAAGCTGCCGCTGCGGCAGCTTCAAGCCCGAACTCCGACCCACCGGCGGAGCCTGTCTGCCCGGGCCCGTCCGTTCGGGGCCGCCCGTCCGGGCCCACCTGCCGCTGCCCCGGCGGCTACGCCTCGGCGAACCAGTCCAGGGACTGCCCGTGCGGCCCGGTGAAGGCCACCGGCCGTTCGTCCAGGGCGAGGGCGAACAGCCCGGATCCGGCCGGGGCCGGGCGGGGCAGGCGCCGGGCGACGGTCGGCAGCACGGAGACCGCCTCGTTGGAGATCCAGTGCCCGGGCAGCTCACGCATGGTCGCCGCGAACTCCTCCCGCCCCTCGGGCTGCAGGTACGCGAGGACGGCGCTGTGGAACACGACCGGCGTCGCCGCCGCCGGCACCTGCGCCACCAACTCCCGTACCGTCGCGTTGAGATCGCCGCGCACCAGCAGCGGCGGTTCAGCCCGGGCGACCCGGACGGCGCCGCGCAGCCGGTCCAGCCGGTGGGTCTGCTCCGGCCAGACCAGCGACTCCAGCCAGCGCATGTCGTCCTCGGCCCGGACGTCCAGTGGGTTGAGGTCGATCCCGGCCCGCCACACCACCTCCGGCAACCGCTCCCGCAGGGCCGCGGTGAGCGGTACCGGACCACTCACCGCGCAGTCCAGCGTCACCGGGCTCTCCGCAGCGCCGAACTCGGCCACCGGGATGCCCGCACCGCCCGCATGGCCTGAGCCGCCTGCATGGCCTGAGCCGCCTGCATGGCCTGAGCCATCCGCACTACGCCTACGGTCGACGTCGCCCGCCCGCCCGCCGGTACCGGTAGCGGTACCGGTCCGGGTACAGGCAGAGCCCGGCCGAGGCCCCCACCTCGATCAGCGCGAGCGGCTGCGGCAGCGTGGCCAGCAGCGGCAGCAGTGTGGCGCAGCGACCCGACTCGTTGGTCTGCGTCAGACGCTCCAGCATGGTCGCCGACGCCTCGTCCCAGTGGGCCGTCACCCAGTCGCGGAAGGCCGGCCAGCCCTCCGTCACCGGCCCGCCCAGGTGGCGGACGGCGCCGAACAACAGGTTCGGCTGCCGCTTGAGGCTCGGCAGCCCGTCCAGCAGCTCGCACAACCGGCCGTCCTCGGCGACATGTTCGTCCAGGTCCTGGTAGATCGCCGAGTTGCCGCGAGCCTCCCGCTCCGCGAACGCGCGGCAGAGGTTCCCCGTATCGCTGTGCACCTCTCGGATGTCCTTCCGGATGTCCAGGCGGATGATCGAATCGACCCAGCCTACGTCTGCTCCGTTCCGCCCCCGGCCGTCTCGGCGCGGCGGCCTGCTACGCGATCGCCTTCGCCTCCATGGCGCGGGCGTTCACGGGCGCACACCAGGACGGCAGCGCCACCGGCCCACTCGCCCTCTCCGCAGCCCAGCTCACCGCAGCCGCCGGGCTGAGCGCCCTCGCACTCCCGACTGTCGGCCCGCCGAACCCACTCTCCGGCGCCGACCCGCTCGGCCTGGTCGCCGTCACCGTCCTCGGGGTCGCCTGCGCCGGCGGATGACCCGGACGCGCTGCTCGGCCGGATGAACGCCACCTTCCGCTTCCTGCTCACCGGCGCGCCGGCGATCGGCTCCGCGCTCTCCAGGCTGCTCGGCGAACTCCTCGGCGAACTCCTCGGCGAACTCCTTGGCCCGCGCCCCACGCTCTGGCTCGGCGGAGTCGTCCTGACGACGGCCTTCCTGCCGCTGTTCCTCTCGCCGGTCCGCACCCGCCGCGCACTGCCGACCACCGGGTTCCCGTCCACGGACCGCACTCCGGCAGGCGGCGTCACCCCACCCGGGCCGGGCGGCGTCACCCCACCCGCGCCGGCCGGGCGGCGTCACCCGAGCATGCCGCCCATGTGCCCGTCCTCGGCGAGCAGCCGCCAGGAACAGCCGGGGGAGGCGAAGGCCTCCGGGTCGACGGCCTCCACCAGCCGGTCCACCACCGTGCTCAGCAGCGACTGCGGGTCGAACACCGCCCAGGTGTCGTGGCCCCGGCCGTAGTCCCAGCGCTCCCACTCGGCGCGCAGCCGCTCGTACGTCCACAGGGCGTAGAGCAGGGCGGACAGGTCGCGGTTCAGGTAGGCCTCGGGCTGGCCGTCGTCATACCAGTCCGGCAGCTCCAGCCGGCCGGTGACGCCGTCGAGGGCGATCGTGAGGTCCGTCGGCCAGTCACCGAGGGCGATGAAGTCCCGCTGGTACGGGCGATCCTCCTCGCCGTCGAAGTACTCCGGGTAGGCCTCGCCCAGGGTGACCAGCGGCTCCTCGCACATCCCGAACATCGCCCCGCCCAAGGGCAGTCCGACCTCGGTCAGCAGCTGCCGGGTCGGCTCGTGCACCAGCGCGGCGGGCAGGCACTCGGGTCGGAACCGGTGCACCCGGCCGGGGCCGTCGTCCTCGTCCGTCAGGGCCGCGAGCTCCGCCACCAGCTCCGGACCGACCTCGTACGCGGGACCGTCCGGACCGCCCGGCAGCGCGCCCCAGCCCAGCGCGTGTATCAGCAGCGCGGTGCCCCAGTGCGCGGGCGGCGTGGAGCCGTCCGCGAACAGGGCGGGATCGATCTCCCGCATCCGCCGTTCGGACCGCGCCATGACCTCCGCCACCACCGTCGGACCGCGCCGCCCCTCCAGGGCCTCCGGCCGCCGGGCGGCCTCGGCGACGGCCTCCACCTCCCGCACCAGCCCGGCCAGCGAGGCCAGGTCGGAGGCCAGCGGATCCCGGCGCGGGCCGCCGTTGTCCAGGAACACCTCACCGGTCGCCCCGTCCAGCAGCACCAGGTTGCCGACGGCGGCGAACGGCGCGCAGTAATCCGTCTCCCCGAGGACGAACAGCCGCCCCGCGTCCGCCGGGAACAGCCGCCCCGCGTCCGCCGGGAACGGCCGCAGCACCCCGAACTCCAGGAAGGCTCCCGCAGCCGGCAAGCCCTCCCGCGCCAGGAACTCCCGGCTCCCCGCGTGCACCACCCCAACCGGCGAACCCGTCACCTGCTCACACCCCACATATCCCCGCCCTTCCCCGGCCCTGTCCCCAGACCCTAGCGGCCCGGCAGGACATCGCCGCGCGGGTTCGGCGGGGGGAGGAGGTGGGGGTGTGGGTGGTGGGCGGGAGTTCGGTGTCGTCGCCCGGGTCCGGCATCGCCGTGCTCCAGCCCGGCATCGCCGTGTCCCTGGCCCGGCATCGCCGTGCCCCCGGTCCGGCGTCCGGCGCCTACACCTCTGCCGTCGCCGGGTCGACGTTCCACTGCTCGGGCAGGTCCGCGTCGCAGAAGGCGCAGGCGTAGTGCTCCTCGCGGACGAGGTTGTTCACGGCGCACCGGGGGCAGCGGCGGAAGACTGCCGCGTACGTGAAGGCGTCGGGGTGCGGCAGGCCGATGTGGGCGAGGGCGGCGGTCACGGCGGGCCAGGAGGCGGGGTCGGGGCAGTAGCCGGTGGAGTGGTTGCTGACCGTCTCGACCTCCCAGCCCCCGCCCGACCGCCGGAACCCGATCTCCCCGGCGCTCAGTACCAGCTCCCCGCCCGCGCAGGCGACATGTTCGCTGCGACGCGGGGCGAGCCGCAGTGCGCCGCCCAGGTCGACCACGAAGGTGAACGGCTCCGCCCACTCCTCCGCCGTCCGCGCGTCCGCCCAGGCGGTGAACTCGCCTGCCGTGCGCACCGGTTGACCGGCCGGACCGCCGGCCTCCCGCAGCTCCGGCGGCCCCACGTACCGGTACGCCCGCCCGAAGCCGCCCGTCACCTCCGCCGCGACGCCCCGCTCGGCCAGCCGTTCCCGCCAGTACGCCATCTCGACGGTCGTCCCGCTCAACCCGAAGTCCCTGAGCTCCGCCAGGAGTTCACGTGCCTGCGGCAGCGAAGCCTCCGTGCTCTCCCGGATCGCCCGCAGTGCCGCCACCGGCGAGGCGAGCGGCTCGGTGAGCCGGAGCCGGCCCGGTCCGTGGGTGGTCAGCAGTGCCTCGCGGACGTCCTCCGGTGCCGCCTCCGGTCCCGATTGCTCGCACAGGTAGGCATCGCACTGAGGGCAGCACCGCTCCGCGTCCCAGCACAGCTGCCCGTACGCGAGGTACTGCCCGGCGCTCCGGACGGCGGTGCCCCCGCAGTCCCGGCACTGGACGGCCATCCGCACACCCTGCTCCGCACCCGTCATGCCCGCCACCCTACAAACGTCTGCGGGGAGGCCCGGAGTCGCGCCTCGGCCGGGGTCCACCATCCCGGCCGAGGGGCGTCCCTCTTGTCCGGTCAGCCGCCGATTTCTCCGGTCAGTCGCCGACCGCCTCCAGCCGGACGAGGACGACCACGGTCTCCTCGTCCGGCTCCACATGGGCGGCGCGGACGCGGTGGCGTCCGGCGGGCAGGTCGAGGCGGAGCCTGCCCTCGACGGCGGACTCCAGGCCCGTCCACCCGGCGTCGAACAGGTACACCGGGCCGTGCGGCACCTCCCAGGCCGACTCCGGCCCCCATTCGGCGAGCTGCCGTGCCCGTGGCACGGCGGCGAGGATCGCCTCCTCCGATTCCGCCGCCAGCCACCGCAGCAGCAGCCCCTGTTCCGGCAGATAGGCCGTCGACATCGGCTCCTCACCGAGGACGAGCGCCTGCGCCCCGCCGACCTCCAGCAGCCCGACGTGGTCGTGGACCCCGCAGGCCCGGTCGTAGTCCGCGCCCTCGCAGCCGGTCCACGCGTCCAGCGCCGACTCGGGGACGAGCACGAGCGGCCCGCCTTCGGAATCGATCCACTCCATCAGGTCCATCCGGGCACCGTACCGGCACGGGCGGGCACCCCCCGCAGGTCGGGCGGGCGGGGCGAGAACGCAGGTCAGGCGAGCCCGCCGGCCTTCCGGGCCGCCTGCTCCACGCGGTCGTGGTGGGCGCGCCACCAGTCGGCGTCGCCCTCGGCGGTGTTGATGCCGTCCGGGCGCTGGCCGACGGCGCCGTCCACGAGCTCGCGGACCAGGTCGGCGTGGCCGGCGTGACGGTGGCTCTCGGCGATCATGTGGACGAGGACCCGGTGCAGGGTCTGCTCGGGGCGGTCGCCGAACGGCAGCCGGCCGGTCGCGTGCAGCGGCAGGGCCTCGATGGTGGCGTCGGAGTGCGCCCAGACCCGCCGGTAGCGCCCGACGATCTCCTCGGTGCTCTCCTCCGCCCGCGCCCACAGGTCGCCGTTCGGCTCGGTGTCGCCGATGAACCACAGCGGGGTCGGCTCCGGGAAGGGCCGCCCGAAGGTGGTGCCGAAGTACATCGCCTCGGCTCCGGTGAGGTGCTTGACCAGCCCGAGCAGGTTGGTCCCGGTGGGGGTGAGCGGGCGGCGCAGGTCGTACTCGGAGAGGCCCTCGAGCTTCCACAGCAGGACATCGCGGGCGTCCTGGAGGTAGACCCGCAGATCGGTCTTGTCATCCGTCACAGTCATGGGATCAGTCTGGTGACCGGAGGAGACCTGTCCATCGATTTCCGGACCCGGAACGAGGCTTGCCGGGCAGGTGAGTTGAGTTGACTGCACGTCAATTCCCTTGCCCGGCCTCGCGACGGTGATCAGCGGACCACGTCGAAGACCTGCTTCTGCAGGCCGTTGCCGTAGACCTCGTGCTCGACCAGCTCCAGCTTCTGGGCGTCCTTGTCCGTGGTGCTGAACAGGCGCTTGCCCGCGCCGAGCAGCAGGGGGAAGACGAGCAGGTGGTAGCGGTCGACCAGGCCGGCGTCCGAGAGGGCCTGGTTCAGGGCGGCGCTGCCGTGGACGATGATCGGGCCGCCCTCGGTCTCCTTCAGGGCGGCGACCTCGTCGAGCGAGCGCAGGATGGTGGTCTCGCCCCAGTTCGACACCAGGTCGTCCTCGGCGAGGGTGGTGGAGACGACGTACTTCGGCAGCGTCTTGTAGCGGGCGAAGTCCGCCATGTCGGGCCACACCGCGCTGAACGCCTGGTAGCTGACCCGGCCCAGCAGCATGGCGGCGGCCTCCTCCTGCTCCCGGCCCTTGATCTCGAACGCCTCGGGGACGAATTCGATGTCCTTGAAGGTCCATCCGGAGTTCCGGTAGCCGGGCTCGCCGCCGGGGGAGTCGACAACGCCGTCGAGCGAGATGAAGGCGGTGCTGATCAGGGTGCGCATCGGTGGTTCCTCTGTTTCTCGTTCTCGTGTGTGAATTCGGGCCAGGCCGTTCAGGCCGTTCGGGTCGTTCAGGCCGTTCGGGAGTTCAGGGGCGCAAGGGCGCAGAGGCGCAGGGACTCGGAGGCTCAGGCGAGGAGCCCGGTCAGCCACCGCTGCCAGGCGGCTTCGGCCCCGGCCCCGTCCGGCGTCGGGCCGAAGAGGTGGTGGAACATCAGCACCACGCCCGAACCGTGGTGGAAGGCGTAGAGCCCGTCGGCGGTGCGGACTTCGAAGCGCTCGTCGTCCGCCCAGACCACCTCGCCCTCCAGCGGCGGCAGTCCGGACGGCTCGGCGTGGGCCCGCGCGCCCACCGTGACGGGGAGCGGCAGGGACAGCGCCCGGGCGAGGGCCGACCGGATCTCCGGCTGCGGAAGGCCCCCGGACGGTGCCGCGGCGAAGACGGGGACGGCGGTGCGCCCGGGGAAGTGGGTGAGGTACTCGCGGAGCGTGTGCAGGTGGAAGGGCCAGCCGCGGCGCAGCGCGTCGTACTCGTCCTGCCAGTCGTCGCCGAGCAGGCCGCTGTGGACGACGCGGAGCACGGTGGAGCCGCCGTCCCGACCCTCGATCAGGTACTCGAAGGCCATGAACCGGCCGTCCTCGGCGGTGGCGGTGCGGGTGGCCAGGCGCTTGCCGGGCTCGTAGGCGGTGATCAGCGCCTCCTCGCGGTGGCCGCCGGTCTCCATGACGGCGGTGCCGCCCTCGCGCGGGTCCAGCTCGTTGCGGCCCATGAACCAGGAGTCGATGCCCGGTCCGGTGGCGATCGCCTCCCAGACCTCCTCCGGGGTCGCGGGGAGGGAGGTCTCCAGCTCGATCTCGAACGGGTGAGTCATCGCGGGTTCTCCTGGTTCGGTTCGGCTGGGCTCTGTTCCGTGTCGGCTCCGGCCTGTGGCGCTCCGGAGTCGGCTGCGGGCGGTGCTGCCGTGGGGATCTGGTGGAGCCCGACGACCACCCGATGGCTGCGGCCCCCGGGGGCGGACTCGTCGTGGTAGCGGCTGACGAGAGTCGCCACGGCCTGGGACAGCTCCTCGGCGA
This sequence comes from Kitasatospora sp. NPDC023120, assembly GCF_055560835.1. Classification (NCBI taxonomy): domain Bacteria; kingdom Bacillati; phylum Actinomycetota; class Actinomycetes; order Kitasatosporales; family Streptomycetaceae; genus Kitasatospora; species Kitasatospora sp. NPDC023120. The sequence continues at coordinate 235,270 of NZ_JBVHHY010000009.1, forward strand.
AGGCCGTCCGGTCGGCCGCGGAGGCGAACCGCACCTGCGCGTCGATGCCGAAGGTGGCGACCCGCTGCCGGGCCCGGGCGGCACCGGTCAGCAGACTTCCGACCTCCTGCACCAGCCGGGAGCCCAGGGCCAGCAGCCAGCGGGCGGAGAGCTGGTCGGGGGAGCGGGAGGGATCCGGGCTGACGGCGGCCAGGACGCTGGGGGAGATCACGTACGAGGCCGCGGTGGCGCGGTACACCCGTTCGGTGACGTTGCCCTTGCGGCGCTCCTCGGCGAGTTCGACGAGTCCGTGCCGCTCCAGTTCCTTCAGGTGGTAGTTGACCTTCTGTCGGGGCAGCCCCAGGCGGCCGGCCAGCATGGCGGCCGACCCGGGTTCGGCCAGGGCGGCGAGGATGCGGGCCCGGATCGGGTCCAGGGACGCCTCGGCCGCAGCGGGTTCTTCGATCACAGCGACGTCCAGCACTCCTCCAGGATCCATCCGACAAAAAAATTTGTCAAGGAAAAAAGATCTGTCGGTAGCCCGGTCGGCCCAACGTTTTCCCTCTCGCGGGTTTGCCCAGGTCGGGTTCGTTGTTCGGTGGCGGCCATCGCCTCTCGGCGGCGGCACGGAGAGTGACGGATGGGGCTGCTGAGTCGGACTTGAATATTTACGAACGGATGTTCGATCCTGGGGCTGTGCCCGTTTTCGAATCTGTTTTCGAATCCACCGCTGAGCGGCCCCCGCGTCCCCTGCTCCGGCCGGTGGTGCTCCCGGCTGCCGTGCCGGGGGAGCCGGGCGACGGGCAGTCGAACGGACGGCTGGACGGACAGCTGGACGGACGGCCGAACGACCGGACGGCCGGACAGCCGAAGGCCCGGGGCCTGCTGCCGGTGCCTCCCGCGCTGCGGGAGGTGCTGCCGGAGGGCGGGCTGCGGCGCGGGAGCGCGGTGTCGGTGGCGGGCGGGGACACCGGGCTGCTGCTGGCGCTCGCCGCCGGGGTGCGGGAGACCGAGGGCGGCTGGGCGGCGGCGGTCGGGCTACCGGACCTCGGGCTGGCTGCCGCCGAGGGCTACGGGCTGGACCTGCGCCGACTGCTGGTCGCGGACGACCCGGGGCCGCACTGGGCCGAGGTGGTGTCGGTGCTGGCCGGCGCGGTCGAACTGGTCATGCTGCGCCCGGACGGGCCGGTGCCGCCGAAGCTGGCCGCCCGGCTGGCGGCGGTGCTGCGGCGCAGCGGCTGCGTGCTACTGGTGGCCGGGCCCTGGCCGGGCGCGACGCTGCGGCTGGGGGTGCGGTCCGGGCGCTGGTTCGGGCTGGGCGACGGCTACGGGCAGCTCGCCGGCCGGCAGGTGGAGGTGGTGGCCGAGGGGCGCGGCTCGGCGGTGCGCGGTCGGACGGCCCGGCTCTGGCTGCCGGACGAGCACGGCGAGGTGCGCCCGCTCCAGGATCAGCCCGTCCGGGAGCGGCCTGTCCAGGATCGGCCCGTCCGGGAGCGGTCCGTCCGGGAATGGCCGCAGCCCGTAGCGGCACCGGCGGCAGCACGCGTCGCGGCGGTGGTCTGACATGCCCGGCAACAACGAGACGCCCGGCAGCGAGGCACCCCGGACCGCTGAGGACCGCACCCCCCGGGTGCTGGTGGTCTGGTGCCCGGACTGGCCGGTGGTGGCCGTCACCGGCGACGATCCGGTGGCGGTGACCGAGGGCGGGCGGATCCTCGCCTGCTCGGCGGGTGCCCGGGCGGCAGGGGTGCGGCAGGGGCAGCGGCTCAAGCTGGCCCAGCGGCTCTGCCCGGAGTTGGAGCTGCGTGACCGCGACCCGGAGGCGGAGACCCGCCGCTTCGAGCCGGTGGTCGCGGCAGTGGAGGCGTTCACGCCCCGGGTCGAGGTGATCCGCCCCGGCCTGTGTGCGATCCCGGTGAAGGGCCCGGGCCGCTACTTCGGCGGCGAGGAGGCTCTGGCCGCCAAGGTCCGTACGGCGGTGGCGGACGCCCTCGAGCAGCCACCCGTCCCGGACGCCGTCCCCGGCGCGGTGACCCCCGAAGCCCCAGTAGCCCCGGCAGCCCCCGAAACCCCGGAAACCCTTGAGACTCCCGGCGCCCCCGACGCGGTATTGCCGACCACCCCCCACGCCCAAGTCGGCGTCGCCGACGGCCTGTTCGCCGCCGTGCTCGCGGCCCGCGCCGGGGTGCTGGTCCCGGCGGGCCGGACGGCGGAGTTCCTCGCCCCGTACCCGGTGAGCGCGCTGGGCGACGAGGCGCTGGCCGAGCTGCTCGGGCGGCTCGGTCTGCCCACCGTCGGGGCCTTCGCCGCGTTGCCGCCCGAGGCGGTCGGGGATCGCTTCGGCCCGTCCGGAACGGTCGCGCACCGGCTGGCCCGCGGGCTGCAGCCGCGTCCGCTGGTGCCGCGCGACCAGGAGCCCGACCTCGCCGTCGAACAGCGCTTCGACCCGCCGGAGCCGCTGGCCGAGCCGCTGGTGTTCGTCGCCCGCACGCTCGCCGAGGCGCTGCACCGGCGACTGGCCGGGGCAGGGCTGACCTGCCGCCGGGTGGCCGTCGAGGTGGCCTGCGCGGACGGTCGGACGGCCTCCCGGCTGTGGCGGCACGAGGGCCGGCTGTCGGCGACGGCGCTGGCCGAGCGGGTCCGCTGGCAGCTCCAGGCCTGGCAGGGCATGGGCACCTTCGCCGACGCCCGAGCCGGCAACCGACCCCATGCCCGAGTCGGCGACCGACCCGACGCCCAAGCCGGCCCCCAAGAAGGCTTCATCCTGCTCCGGCTGGCCCCCGACGGGCTCTCCCCGGACCAGGGCCGCCAGCTGGCCCTGTGGGGCCAGGCCGTCGCCGACGACCGGGTGGAGCGCGCGGTCGCCCGGGTGCAGGCGGTGCTCGGGCACGCCGGGCTGCGCCGGATCGAGCCGGCCGGCGGGCGCGGCCCGGGCGAGCAAGCGGTCAAGGTGCCGTGGGGCGAGCCGTACGAGGCGGCGGTGCCGGCCGACGCGCCCTGGCCGGGGCGGTTGCCGGAGGTGTGGCCGGCCGTGGTGCTGCGGGAGCCCGCGCCGGTGCGGGTGCTGGACGAGGCCGGGCAGCCGGTCACGGTGGACGGCCGGGCGGGGGTGTCGGCCCGGCCGGCGCTGGTCGTGGTCCGGGGGCGGGAGGAGCCGGTGGAGGGCTGGACCGGTCCCTGGCCGGCGGTCGAGTACTGGTGGGACCAGTCGCTCGCCCGCCGCCGGGCGCGGTTCCAGGTCGTGGTGGGCGACGGCAGGGCGCTGCTGCTCACCGTGGAGGGGGGTGCGTGGTACCTGGAGGCCGGCTACGACTAGCGGTCCCGGAGCCCCGGGACCCGGAAGAAGACCCGGAAGAAGACCCGGAAGAAGACCCGGAAGAAGACCCGGAAGAAGACCCGGAAGAAGACCCGGAAGAAGACCCGGAAGAAGAGCCGGAAGAAGAGCCGGAAGAAGGACCGGAGGAAGGCCGGGAAGAAGGACCCGAAGAGAGTCCCGAAAAAAGGGGGGAGCAGGACGAGCACGAGAACGACGAAGGCAACCCCCGATGGGCTTCACCAGCCACCCCACCCTCCCCTGGAGCGAGCTGCACCGCCGGCTGACCGGCGCGGCGCCGGACCGTACGGTCGTCCCGCTGCACCGCCGTGCCCCGGCGGAGCCCGCGGAGGAGCTCCCCGTCCCGGAGCCGGCCGCCGAGCCCTGGGCCGAGCTGCACGTCCACTCCGCCTTCAGCTTCCTGGACGGCGCCAGCGACCCGGAGGACCTGGTCGCCGAGGCGGCCCGGCTGGGTGTGGAGACCCTCGCGATCACCGACCACGACGGCCTGTACGGCGCCGTCCGGCTCGCCGAGGCGGCCCGGGGCGCCGGGGTGGCCACGGTGTTCGGCGCAGAGCTGACGATCCGTCACTCCAGCGGTGCAGAGCACCTGTTGGTCCTCGCCCGCGACCCGGCCGGCTACCGCCGCCTCTCCGCCGCGATCGCCGCTGCCCAGCTGGCCGGCGGTGCGAAGGGCCGCCCGGTGTACGACCTCGCGGCGCTGGCCGGGGCGCACGGCGGCCACTGGGCGGTGCTCACCGGCTGCCGCCTCGGCCGGGTCCCGGCGGGCCTCGCGGACGGCACGGCCGAGCGGCAACTGCGCACCCTCACCGAGGCGTTCGGCCGCGAGAACGTGTACGTCGAACTGATCGACCAGTGGCTGCCCGGCGACGACCGGCGCAACGACGCCCTGGCTGCTCTCGCCGCCGAAGCGGGCTTGCCCGTCGTCGCCTCCACCAACGCCCACCACGCCGGCCCCGCCCAGGGGCGCCTCGCGCAGAGCCTCGCCGCGCTGCACGAGCGCCGCACCCTGCAGGACGCGGTCGGCTGGACCCGGGCTGCGGGCACCGCGCACCTGCGCTCGGGCCGCGAGATGGCCGGCCGGCTGGCCCGCTTCCCGGGCGTGCAGCGGGCCACCGTCGAGCTCGGCCGCGCCTGCGCCTTCGACTTCGCCAAGCTGGACCCGGAGCTGCCGGGCTTCCCCGTCCCCGAGGGCGAGACCGAGATCAGCCACCTGCGCGCGCTGGTCGCGGCCGGCGGCCCCGCCCGCTTCGGCTCCGGCAACGCCGCCGCCCGCCGCCAGCTCGCCAAGGAGCTGGACGTGATCGAGGACCTCGACCTGGCCGGCTACTTCCTGATCGTGCACGACATCGTGGACTTCTGCCGCAGCCAGGACATCTGGTGCCAGGGCCGAGGCTCGGCGGCCAACTCCGCGGTCTGCTACGCCCTCGGGATCACCGCCGTCGACCCGATCCACTACAGGCTGCTGTTCGAACGCTTCCTCTCCACCGCCCGGGACGGGCCGCCCGACATCGACCTGGACATCGAGAACCGCCGCCGCGAGGAGGTCATCCAGTACGTCTACGGCCGCTACGGGCGCGAGCATGCCGCCCAGGTCGCCAATGTGATCACCTACCGGCCCCGGCTGGCGATCCGCGACGCCGCCCGGGTGCTCGGCTACCCGCAGGGGCAGGTGGACGCGTTCAGTCGGCAGACCGACTTCCGCTCCGCCCCCGGCGCGGACGCCGTCATCCCGGCCGACGTGCTCTCGCTCGCCTCCCAACTCCACGGTCTGCCGCGCCACCTGGGCATCCACTCGGGCGGCATGGTGCTCACCAGGGAGCCGATCGGCGAGATCTGCCCGACCGAGTGGGCCCGGATGCCCGGGCGCTCCGTCCTGCAGTGGGACAAGGAGTCCACCGCCGGCGCCGGACTGGTGAAGATCGACCTGCTCGGCCTCGGCATGCTCGCCGCGCTGCACGACGCCTGCGTGCTGGTCGCCGAGCACCACGGCCTGCGCTACGACCTGGCCACCATCCCGGACGACGACAAGGGTGTGTACGCGATGCTGCGCCGGGCCGACACCGTCGGCGTGTTCCAGGTCGAGTCCCGCGCGCAGATGGCGACCCTGCCCCGGCTCAAGCCCGACCACTTCTACGACCTGGTGGTCGAGGTCGCGCTGATCCGCCCGGGCCCGATCCAGGGCGGCTCCGTCCACCCGTACCTGCGCCGCCGCGCCGGGGTCGAACCGGCCGGCTGCCCGCACCCGCTGATGGAGAACGCGCTCGGCAAGACCCTCGGGGTGCCGCTGTTCCAGGAGCAGATGATGCAACTCGCCATCGACTGCGCCGGGTTCAGCCCCGCCGAGGCCGACCAGCTGCGGCAGGCGATGGGCGCCAAGCGCTCGCACGAGCGGGTCGCCCGGCTGCGCGAGCGGCTACTGGGCGGGATGGCCGAACGCGGCATCCCGCCGGAGGTCGCCGAGGACGTCTACGGCAAGATCGAGGCCTTCTCCAGCTACGGCTTCCCGGAGAGCCACGCGATCAGCTTCGCCTACCTGGTGTACGCCAGTGCCTGGCTCAAGTACCACTTCCCGGCGGCCTTCACCTGCGCCCTGCTGGCCAACCAGCCGATGGGCTTCTATTCGCCGCTCAGCTTGGTCGCGGACGTCCGGCGGCACGGCGTGCGGGTGCGCGGGGTGGACGTCAACGCCAGCGGGGCGCGCCCCACCCTGGAGCCGTACCGGGGGCCGACCCCGAAACCGCCGCTAACCGCAGGACGTCCGCAGCCGGCCATCCGGCTCGGCCTGGAGACCGTCCGCGGCATCGGTACCCCGCAGGCCGAGGCGATCGTGGCCGGGCAGCCGTACGCCGACCTGGAGGACTTCGCCCGCCGCACCGGTCTGCCCGCGCCCGTCCTGGAGGCGCTGGCGACCGCGGGCGCTTTCGACTGCTTCGGACTGACGAGACGTCAGGCACTGTGGGCGGCAGGGGCGTTCGCGGGGATATCGGTCGAACTGATCCCCGGCACCACGCCCGGCACCGAGGCGCCGGACCTGCCCGGGATGAGCCCGGTCGAGGAGACCATCGCCGACCTGTGGGCCACCGGCACCTCCGCCACCAGCCATCCGCTGCAGCACCTGCGGGTCCAGCTGGAACGCGGCGGCGCGCTCTGTGCCGCCCAACTCCCGGACGTGCCACCGGGAACGGCAGTGGTGGTCGGCGGCCTGGTCACCCACCGGCAGCGGCCGCCGACGGCCGGCGGGGTGCTCTTCCTCAGTCTGGAGGACGAGACCGGCCTGATCAACGTGATCTGCAACCGCCCGGTCTGGGAGTCCCAGCGCCGCACCGCCCTGGACCGGGCCGGACTGCTGGTCCACGGCCACATCGAGCGCGACCGCGGCGCCACCAACCTGATCGCCACCCGGCTCACCCCGCTGCGGATCGGCCTCTGAGCGGGAAAGGCCGGACCCGGGGCCGATCGGGTGCCCGGGGCCCGGTACTACGCCTGCGGCTGCCGTCCCTTGCCCGGGGCTCCGGCGAAGGCCTGGGCGATCGGGAGCCAGACGGTGGCGACCGGGCCGGTGGCGGTGAGGGCGAGGTCGTCCCGGTGGCGGCGCTGGGTCACCAGGAGGCAGAAGTCCAGGGCCGGGCCGGTCACCACGTCCTCGGCGTCGGCCGGGCCGAAGGCCCACAGCCCGCCGTCGGGGGGGGTCAGTTCGAGCCGGACCGGGCGCTCCGGCGCGGGCAGGCCGTGCGCGCCGAAGGCGAAGCCCAGGGTGCGCAGCCCCAGGTGGGCGATGTGCCGCAGCCGGGCGGTGGGCTCGCGGGTGACGCCGAGCGCGTCGGCGACGTCCTGGCCGTGCGCCCAGGTCTCCATCAGCCGGGCGGTCGCCATCGACGCGGGCTTCATCGGCGGGCCGAACCAGGGCAGCCGCACATCGGCCGGCGCGGCGGCCAGCGCCGCCAGCACCTCCTCCCGCCCGGCCCGCCAGCGGGCGAGCAGTGCCACCGGCTCGGCGGCCGCACCGTCCCGCGCACCCTCCTCGACCGGGTCGGCGCCGGCGGCCACCAGCTCGCCGAAGCGGTCGCCGAGCGCCACGCCGAAGCCCTCCGGGTCGCGTGCGGCCAGTGCCGTCCAGTCGTCGGTCCAGGCGAGGTGAGCGATCTGGTGCGCGATCATCCAGCCCTCGGCGGGCGTCGACCTGGTCCAGCCCTCTGCCGGCAGACCGGTCACCAGCCCGTCCAGGACCGCGCTTTCGGCCCGCAGGTCCTCCAACAGCCCGGCAAGGACACTGTTCGGGTCCGTCATCGGCTTCCCCTCCGATCGAGACGATCACTACCCGCCGGTAGTCACGGCCGCACCCTACGCCCGCCCCGTCACCGGCGCCCACCACTCCACGAAAGACGCATGTCACGACTCTCGCCACCGGCCCGACCGCGTGTGAGAATCGCGCGATGAAAAGCGCGGACACCCCCCAAGCTGCGCGAGCCGGCCACCGCGCCGCGCGACCCGCCGATACCGCGAGACCGGACCGCACCGCGCGACCCGACGACGCCGCGCGAACCGACGACGCCGCGCGACTCGACGAGGCCGAAGTCGCCCTGCGGGCCGCCGAGCTGGTGCGGGACGCCGTGCTCGGCGACCTCGCGCGCCGGGTGGTCGCCGAGTGCGGCGTGGACGTCGGGCTGGTGGGCGTGCCGGAGCCGCTGCCCGGGCGCGGCCGGGCGGCCAGGCGCGACGAGGGCATGGTGCTGCGGCACTGGGCCGGCACCCGGGCGGACCTGCTGCACAACGTGACCGTCCCGGCCGGCCACGGACTCGGGGGACGGGCACTCGCCGAACGCGTGCCCACCTGGGTGCCCGACTACCGTGCGGCGACGACCATTTCGCACCACTACGACGCCGCGGTGGCCGCCGACGACCTGTACGCGATGCTGACCGTCCCGCTGATGGAGGGCGGCACCGTGCACGGCGTGGTGTACGCCTCGTTGCGCGCCGTCGTGCCGTTCGGGGACGTCCGGATCTCCGCCGTCGGTACGCTGGCCCGGGCCGCCACCCGCGCACTCGCCGGGGCCGCCGCCTGGAGCCGCGAGGCACCCCGCCCGGAGCAGGGCCGACCGGCCGCCCCCGTACGGCCGTCGACCCCGGCGCTGACCCCGCCGCCCCTGCCGCCGACTCCGCGGTTGACCCGGCCGTTGACGCCGCGCGAGCACGAGGTGCTGCGCTGGGCGGCGACCGGCCGGACCAACCCGGAGATCGCCGCCAGACTGGGCCTGACCTGCAACACCGTGACCGGCTACCTCAAGTCCGCGATGCACAAGCTCGGTGTCCGCAACCGGACCGAACTCGCCGTCGCGGCACGGGAGTCGGGACTGGTCGGCTGAGCCCGAAACCGGCTGGGCGGCGTCAGTTGACCCGGCGCTCCCGCCCGGTCCAGTACGGCTCGCGCAGCCGGAACTTCTGCAGCTTGCCGGTGGCGGTGCGCGGCAGCGCGTCCCGGAACTCCACCGAGGTGGGCGACTTGTAGCCGGCCAGCCGCTGCTTGCAATGTGCGATCAACTCCGCCTCGGTGACCGTCCCGTGGCCGTCCCGGAGGACCACCAGCGCCTTCACCGTCTCGCCCCACTTCTCGTCGGGCACCCCGATCACCGCCGCCTCGGCGACCGCCGGGTGGCTGTACAGACAGTCCTCCACCTCGATCGAGGAGACGTTCTCCCCGCCACTGATGATGACGTCCTTCTTCCGGTCCGAGATGGACAGTTGGCCGTCCGCGATGGTGCCGCCGTCGCCGGTGTGGAACCACTCGTCCCGCAGCGCCTCGGCGGTCGCCTCCGGCTGCTGCCAGTAGCCGTCCAGCACGGTGTTGGAGCGCACCAGCACCTCGCCGGAGTCGTCCACCCGCAGCCGGGTGCCGAGCGCGGGCGCGCCGGCCTGCACCAGCTTCTCGGCCCGCTCGGCGGCGGGCAGCGCGTCCCACTCGGCCCGGGAGCGGTTCACCGTCACGACCGGGGCGGTCTCGGTCAGGCCGTAGATCTGCATGAACTCCCAGCCCAGCTGCTCCTCGACCTGCTGCACCACCGAGGTGGGCGGCGGGGCGCCGGCCACGATCATCCGCACCCGGTCCCGGCCGGGGATCGGGCCGTCCCAGTCGGCGGCCGCGTCGAGCACCATCTGGACCACGGCGGGCGCGCCGCACAGGAAGGTCACCCCGTGCCGTTCGACCCGGCGCAGGATCTCCGCGCCGTCCACCTTGCGCAGCACGATGTGCTGGGCGCCGAGCCCGGTCAGGGAGTACGGCAGGCCCCAGCCGTTGGCGTGGAACATCGGCAGGGTGTGCAGGTAGACGTCCCGGTCGTTCGCGCCGAAGTGCAGCGCCATCAGCGTCGCGTTCAGCCAGACGTTGCGGTGGGTGAGCTGAACGCCCTTGGGGCGGGCGGTGGTTCCGCTGGTGTAGTTGATGGTGGCGGTGTCGTTCTCGGAGACCGCGTACCGGCGTGGGGAGTTGTCGAAGTCGTAGAGCAGGGCGTCGCTGTCCGCGCCGATCACGAACTTGTGCTTGGCCACCACCCCGCTGAGCGCGTCGGCGAGTTCGGGGTCGACCAGCAGCACGGAGGCGCCGCTCTGCTCGACGATGTACGACACCTCCTCGGCCTTCAGCCGGAAGTTCACCGGCACCAGCACCCGGCCGTGGCCGCTCACCCCGAAGAAGGAGGTGAGCAGTCTCGCCGAGTTGTGGGAGACCATCGCGACCCGTTCGCCCGGCCCGACGCCGAGCCGGTCCAGGCCGGCGGCCTGGGCGCGGGCGAGTTCGGCGATTCGGCGGTAGCTGAGCTCGCCCCAGGATTCGGCCGGCTGCACCGGTTCGTCGACGATGCCGACCCGGTCGCCGTAGACCAGCTCGGCCCGGTCGAGGAAGTCCATCACGGAGAGTGGAATCTGCATGCGCCCACTGTCCTCTCCCGTCAGCCCCCTGCACACCCCCGATCGGGGGTGTCACCCTTCCGCAGTATCCCCATCGGTGGCGCCTCCGGGCGCGGTGAGCGCTGCCGCGAGTGCCGCCGCCAGCCGGTCGCGGGCCTCCGTCTGGGCGGCGATCCGGCGCTCCAGCACCGCCAGCCGCTCCCGGACGATCGCCAGTACCCGCTCGGACGGCCGGTTCGCCAGCACGTCCCCGTCCAGACAGCCCAGCAGCGGCCGGAGGTCGTCCAGGGTGAGCCCGGCGCCCACCAGCGCACGGATGTTGCGCACCCGGACCACCGCCGACCCGTCGTAGTCCCGGTAGCCGTTCGGCTCGCGTTCGGAGCCGATCAGCCCCGCCTGCTCGTAGTGCCGCAGCGCCCGGACGGTCGCGCCCGTCGCCCGCGCCAGCTCGCCGATCCGCACCCGCCCGGCCCCCGTCCTCAGCTCACCAGCGCGCCCCCGTCGACGGACCACACTACGCCGGTCACGAACGAAGCCTGCGGCGAGGCGAGTTGCGTGATCGCCCAGGCCACCTCCGCCGGTCGGCCGACCCGGCCCAGCGGGGTGTGCTCGATCTGCCACTTCCGGATCGCCGCCCGCTGCTCGGGGTCGTACCCGGAGTGGTCGGCGATCGGGGTGGCGATCGCCCCGGGGGCCACCGCCGCCACCCGGATGCCGCGCGGCGCCAGCTCCACCGCCCAGCTGCGGGTCACCGTCTCCAGCGCGGCCTTGCTCGCCGCGTACACCGAGTTGGACGGCCAGCCGCGCTGCCCCACGGCGGTGCTGACGTTGACGATCACGCCCCGGGTGTCGCTCAGCGCCGGCAGCGCGGCCTGCCCGAGCAGGACCGGGGCGACCAGGTTGGTGCCCAGCAACTCCTCGATCCCCGCCCGGTCGTAGCCGCCGAGGCCCTGGCCGCTCCGGACGATCCCGGCGTTGTTGACCAGCACGTCCAGGCGCCCGAACCGCTCCAGCGCGGCCCCGACGATCGTCTCCGGCGCGCCCGGCCCGGTGATGTCGGCGGCCAGCGGCCGGATCAGCGACGGGTGCGCGGCCGCCGTCTCCGCCAGCGGCTCCGGCCGCCGGCCGACCGCCAGCACCCGCGCCCCCTCGGCCGCGAAGGCCCGCGCGGTCTCCCGTCCGATGCCCGTCCCGGCCCCGGTGACCACCACGACCCGCCCCTGCGAACTGCTCTCGTTGCTCATGCCGCCGACTCTCCGACCCTGCCGTCAGCGTCAGGGTCAAGACGGCCTCCCGCTTGGCAGAATGCGGGCCACACGAGCGGACCACAGGAACCGCCACCGCGAACCACTGACGGGGAGAGCACTCATGAGTGACCGACAGCCCTACGCCACCCTCTACCAGGCCGTCGGCGGCATCGACGCGCTGCGCCGCCTCAGCCACACCTTCTACCGGGGCGTCCTCGCCGACCCGCTGCTCGCCCCGGTCTTCGCCGACTTCACCCCCACCCACATCGAGCACGTCGCCGTCTGGCTGGCCGAGATCTTCGGCGGCCCGACCGTCTTCACCGACGAACTCGGCGGCCACCAGGCCCTGTTGCGCGCCCACGTGGGACTGGCGATCACCGAGGAGCAGCGGCTGCGCTGGATGGAGCTGATGGGCGAGGCCGTCCGCCAGGAGCTGCCGGAGGACGAGCTGCTGCGCCACCGGGTGCTGGAGTACTTCGACTGGGGCACGAAGATCGCCGAGGACGTCTCCGCCTCCCCCGCCGGCACCGACCTCGGCGAGCCCGGCCCGACCCCGCGCTGGGGCTGGGAGGGGCTGGAGAAGTGACCGTCACCGTGCTCCCGGCGGCCGACGGCCTCGTCCTGCGCCCCTTCGAGGAGGCCGACGTGCCCGCCCTGGTCGAGGCGTACCGGGACGAGACCCTGCGCCGCTTCACCCGCACCCCCGTGACGGACGTCGGGCAGGCCGCGCACTGGATCGCCCTGCAGCACGAGGGCTGGTCGGCCGGCACCCGGTACTCCTTCGCCGTCCTGGCGGCCGCCGACGCCGGGGACGCCGATGAGGCCGGGGGCGCCGGGGATGTCGCGGGCGAGCTGGTCGGCAACGTGGTGCTCAAACGCGGCACCCCGGGCGGGGAGACCGCCGAGGTCGGCTACTGGACGGCGGCCCCCGCCCGGGGGAGGGGCGTGGCGCCGCGCGCGGTGGAGGCCCTCACCGCCTGGGCCTTCGCCACCTTCACCTTCGCCGCCGACGGCCTGCGGCGGCTCGACCTGCTGCACGAGGGCGACAACCACGCCTCCTGCCGGGTCGCGGAGAAGAGCGGCTACGCGTTCACCGAGATCGTCCCGGCCTTCCCGCCGTACCCGCTGGACGGTCACCGGCACTCCAGGAAAAGGCTGGACGGATCCGAAGGGCACAGGTGAGAGTAAGCCCCATGGCTTCTCTGGTGCGACATGTGACGATCGATTGCGCCGACCCGTACGCCCTGGCCGGCTTCTGGGTCGGGGCGCTGGAAGGCACCCTGGGGGAGGACGACAACCCGGGTGACGACGAGGTCCTGGTGGAGTCCGCCGGCGCCTCGCTGCTGTTCATCCGGGTGCCCGAGGGCAAGGCGGTGAAGAACCGGGTGCACCTCGACCTGCAGCCGCAGGACCGCAGCCGGGACGAGGAGGCGGAGCGCCTGGTCGCCCTGGGCGCCACGGTGCTGGCCGACCACCGCCGCCCGGACGGCACGGGCTGGATCACCCTGGCGGACCCGGAGGGCAACGAGTTCTGCGTGGAGCGCAGCAAGGCCGAGCGCGCCGCCACCGAGCAGGCGTAACCGTCCCGGTCCACCGCTCGCCCGGGTGCCACCCCTGGCCGCCCGCCACTCCCACGAGGACGTGCGCGGGCGGCCGTTCGGCATCCGTCCGATAATCGACCCTGTCTGAGGCCGACTCTCCCCCGCGAGCAACCAGGCAGGTACCCCATGGCCAGGATCGCCGTCATCGGCGCCAACGGCAGCATCGGCAGCGCGGTCGTCGCGGAGGCGGCGGCGCGCGGACACGAGGTCACCGCCGTGGTCCGCGACCCGGGACGCTACCGGGGCGGAGCCGCCGCCGTGGAGCGCGGGGACGTGTTGGACCCGGCGGACGTCGCCCGGGTCGCGGCGGGCCGGGACGTCCTGGTGAGCGCCGTCGGCGGCGGCGACGGGCCGGGCCACCTGGCGCTGATCGAGCCAGCCGCCCGCTCCCTGGTCGAGGGCCTGCGCGGGCTCGGCGGCGCGGCGCCCCGGCTGATCGTGGTCGGCGGGGCGGGCAGCCTGGAGACCGCGCCGGGCGTGCGGGTCTGGGACACCCCGGGGCTGCCGGAGGCGGTCCTGCAGATCATGCACGCGCACGGCGCGGCGCTGGACTACTACCGGACGGTCTCCGACCTGCGCTGGACGGTGCTCAGCCCGGCCGCCGAGATCGGCCCGGGGGAGCGGACCGGCCACTACCGCACCGGCCTGGAGCAGCTGCTGACCGACGCCGAGGGGCGCAGCCGGATCTCGGTGCCGGACTACGCGGTCGCCCTGGTGGACGAGATCGAGCAGCCCGAGCACATCGGCGAGCGGTTCACCTGCTGCTCGCTGCAGTGACGCGCTCAGCCCAGCTGGATCGAGCGCTTGGCCAGCCCCATCCAGAACCCGTCGATGACGCTGCGCTGGGTGCCCAGGTCGGCCTCGCCGGCCCCGAGGGTGACGAACAGCGGGGCGAAGTGCTCGGTGCGCGGGTGGGCGAGGCGCCCGGCGGGGGCCTTGTGCTCGAAGTCGAGCAGCGCGTCCAGGTCGTGGGCCTCCAGGGCGCGCCGGCCCCAGTCGTCGAACTCGGCCATCACCGAGGTGACCCGGCCGTCGCGGCTGAGCGCCCGCAGGTTGTGGGTGAAGAAGCCGCTGCCGACGATCAGCACGCCCTCCTCGCGCAGCGGGGCGAGCTTGCGGCCGATCTCCAGCAACCGCTGCGGGTCGAGTGTGGGCAGCGAGACCTGGAGCACCGGGATGTCGGCCTCCGGGTACATCTCCACCAGCGGGACGTACGCGCCGTGGTCGAGTCCGCGGTCGGGGATGTCCTGGACCGGCGTGCCGGGGGCGCGCAGCAGCTTGCGCACGCGCTCGGCGAGCTCCGGCGCGCCGGGGGCGGCGTACTGGACCCGGTAGTAGTGCTCGGGGAAGCCCCAGAAGTCGTAGACCAGCGGGACGGTGGTCACGGCGCCGAGGGCGAGCGGGGCCTCCTCCCAGTGGGCGGAGACCATCAGCACGGCCTTGGGCCGCGGCAGGTCGGCGGACCAGGCGGCCAGCTCGCCCGGCCAGACGGGGTCGTCGGCCAGCGGCGGAGCGCCGTGCGACAGGTACAGGGCGGGCATGCGCTCGGGGGCCGCGGCGCTCATGGCGTCCTCCTCGGGACCGAATCGTGAGGGTGGCTGGTTGCCACGCCGGTTTCCACAGTAGTTCAAATTTGAACGTCTACTCCGGTCGACGGTACACCTTCGTTCGAATTTGAACAACAGGAGTAGGCTTCACCCATGTCCTCACTGAACGAACCCCGCTGGCTGGACCCGGACGAGATGGCCGCCTGGCGGGGCTTCGTCGTCGCGAGCAACCTGCTGAACCGCCGGCTGGAGCGCCAGCTCAAGGAGGACTCCGGCCTCTCGCACCAGCAGTACGAGATCCTGGTGCACCTGTCCGCAGCCCCCGGCGACTCGCTGCGGATGACCGAGCTCGCCGACAAGCTGGTCACCTCCAAGAGCGGACTGACCTACCAGGTCACCCAACTGGAGCGGATGGGCCTGGTCGCCCGCCGCTCCTGTCCCAGCGACGTGCGCGGCGTCTTCGCCGAACTCACCGACCAGGGACGGGAGATGCTGCGCCAGGCCGCGCCCGGCCACGTCGCCCTGGTCCGCGAGCTGCTGATCGACGTGCTCACCCGCGAACAGCTGGCCGTCCTCGCCGAGGGCCTCGGCGCGGTCAGCGCCCGACTGCGCCTGGACGAGACCCCCTAGCCGACCCCCTGGCCGTCAGTCTTTCCGAGGCCCGCCGCCCGCTCCCGCAGCAGCTCCCGCTCCCGCTCGTTGCGGGTCAGCTCCGCCGCCCGCTCGAACTCCGCCCGGGCCTCGTCCGCCCGCCCCAGCCGGGCCAGCAGATCGCCCCGCACGCTCGGCAGCAGGTGGTAGCCGCGCAGGGCGGGCTCCGCCGCCAGGGCGTCCACCAACTCCAGTGCGGCCGCCGGGCCCTGCGCCATCGAGACGGCCACCGCCCGGTTCAGCGCCACCACCGGGGACGGCGACAGCGCCAGCAGCCGCTCGTACAGCGCGGCGATGGTCGCCCAGTCGGTGTCCGCGTAGCGCCGCGCCTTCGCGTGGCAGGCGGCGATCGCCGCCTGCACCGAGTACGGGCCGGTGCCCGCCCGCTGCAGGGCGTCGAAGCCGCGCCGGATCAGCAGCCCGTCCCAGCGGGCCCGGTTCTGGTCCGCCAGCAGCACCGGCCGACCGTCCGGCCCGGTCCGGGTGGCCGTGCGCGAGGCCTGGAACTCCAGCAGCGCCGCCAGCCCGTGTACCTCCGGCTCGGCCGGCATCAGCGCGGCCAGCACCCGGGCCAGCCGCAGCGCGTCCTCGCAGAGCCCGGGGCGGAGCAGGTCGTCCCCCGCGGTCGCCGAGTACCCCTCGTTGAAGATCAGGTAGATGACCTCCAGCACCGACGACAGCCGCCGCGCCCGGTCCTCCCCGTACGGCACCTCGAACGGCACCGCCGCCTTCGCCAGCGCCCGCTTCGCCCGGACGATCCGCTGCGCCACCGTCGGCTCGGGCACCAGGAAGGCGCGGGCGATCTCCGGGGTGGTCAGGCCACCGAGCAGCCGGAGGGTGAGCGCGATCCTCGCCTCCGCCGACAGCACCGGGTGGCAGGCGGTGAAGATCAGCCGCAGCAGGTCGTCGTCGATGCCGTCCGGCTCGGCCGGCTCCACCGCCGGCACGTCCTGCGCGGACCGACCCACCTCGGCGAGCTTGCGGGCGTAGACCTCCCGGCGGCGGACCAGGTCGATCGCCCGGTGTTTGGCGGTGGCCGTCAGCCAGGCGCCCGGATTGTCCGGGACGCCCTCCCGCGGCCACCGCTCCAGCGCGGCCACCAGCGCGTCCTGCGCCAGCTCCTCGGCGATGCCGACGTCCCGGACGATCCGGGCCACCCCGGCGATGATCCGGGCGGACTCGATCCGGAACACCGTCTCGACGGCCGCCACCGCCCGGTCCTCCACCGCCCGGTCCTTCGCCGCCCGGTCCTCCGCCGTTCGGTCCGTCGCCACCGCCCGGTCCTCCGCCGTCCCGCCCGCCGCCGTTCCGTTCGCCGCAGTGCTGTCCGTCACGGCGACCCATCAGAGCAGTCGGCGGCGGGCGAGGCAAACGCACCCACCGCTACGGCTGCGGCATCTCCTCGATCTGCCGGACCTCCGCCTCGACGCTCCAGCCCGCCGGGTGGGTCTGCAGGAAGCGCCGGGTCCACTCCAGGGCCTCGGCCTGGTCCTTGCACTGCAGGATCGCGTAGCCGCCGACGACCTCCTTGGTCTCGGTGAACGGCCCGTCGGTGCAGCCGACCTTCCCCTCGTTCCAGCTCAGCCGGGTGCCCTGGGAGGTCGGCGTCAGCCCGGCGGTCTCCAGCATCACCCCGGCCTTGGTGATCTCCTCGAACAGGGCCCCCATCCGCTGTTCGAACTCCGGGTCCGGCTCCCAGCCCTCGCGGGCCTGCTCGTCGATCCGGATCAGCGTCATGAAGCGCGGCATGGTGACTCCTCGGTTGATCGGGCGGGGCCTCTCCCCGCCTCTCACCCGTGCGTCGAACGGGTCGGCGCCGGATCGACACCCACCGCGAAGAATTCTTCCGACCGCTTCCGGGGGCGGTGCCGGGGGCCGTACCCGGGGAGTGCCGCCCGGTCGGTACGTGATCGAATGGTGCCCACGTGAGCGGTGGAGGGGAGACACGGATGCTCGTGGACATTCTGGAGGCGGTCGCCGACCTGCTGGAACTCGCTGAGCCCAGGTCGGAGGAGAAGAAGGAGCGCGACGCCTTCGAGGACGGGGGGGTGGTGGTCTTCGAGGGCTGCGTCACCGGCGCCCGGCCGTACTGCCGTGCGACGTCGGAGTACCTGCACGCCTCGCTCACCGCGCTGGCGATCTCGCCGCTCCGCGGGCACACCGCGCAGGCCCGGTACCTCCCGAGCGGCCTGGAGCTGGTCGAGGTCCGGAAGCGGCACGCGGAC
The DNA here is from genome assembly GCF_055560835.1 of Kitasatospora sp. NPDC023120. NCBI lineage: Bacteria > Bacillati > Actinomycetota > Actinomycetes > Kitasatosporales > Streptomycetaceae > Kitasatospora > Kitasatospora sp. NPDC023120. Next base: position 252,757 of record NZ_JBVHHY010000009.1, read on the forward strand.
GACCCGAAGACCATCGAGAAGCGCTGGACCGTGTTCGAGTGCCGGGAAGGGGAGCACCGGGTCCTGATCGGCTGCGCCTCCGGGAACGTGCGGTACGTCCGTCGGGCGCTGGGGTTCGGCGGAGCCTGATCGCAGACCGGCCCGCCGCTCCCACGGCGTACGCGCCGCCCGGCCACCCGGTCACCCGGCAGCCCTACCGCTCTACTGTAGCCCCGCCTTCGGCCGCAGCTCCGGCGGCAGCGGCCGGGCGCGGGAGAGCCGTACGGCGGCGCCGCGGGCGAGGTCGAAGGCCTCCGCCGGGTCCTTCGCGGAGGTCCACGGCGGGCAGCCGCACCACGGACCGATCGCCCGGAACTGCTCCAGCGCGATGCGGTGCAGCCCGGCCGCGCCCGCGTAGTACGCGAGCAGGTGCCGCAGCACCGGCAGCCGCTCGTCGTCCGGGCGGACCTGCGCCAGCGCGGCCGCGACCTTGCGCACCGGCTGCCTGCCCAGCTCGCCGTCCAGCGTCGTGCCGAGGGTGCCGCGCTGGTCCAGCTCGCTCAGCGCGTGCAGGTAGAGGCCGGGGAGCGGGCTCCCGGCCGGAGCCTTCCGCATCGCCCGCTTGGCGAAGGCCAGCATCTTCTTGTCCGAGCCGAACCACTTGGCGCACCAGTACTGCAGGGCCTGCCAGTGGCCCGCGTAGTGGAACGGCGCCCGCTCGACCAGCCCGCGCCACAGCTCCTCGAACTGCTTGGGCGTGTACCGCGCACCGCGTGCGGCGGTCACCATCACCACCCAGGGGGCCGGGTTGGCCGGGTCCAGCAGGGAGGCCCGCTTCGCGGCCTCGATGGCCGCGGGCAGCATGGCCCGGAAGGCCCGCATGTCCTCCTCGGGCACCTCGTCCGCGAACCCGGAGCCGCGGACCGCCCAGGCCGCGTGCACCATCCGGACGACCTCCAGGGTGGCCGCGTCGCAGTTGCCCGGGTCGGCGGCGCGCCAGGCCTTCAGCCAGCTCTCGTCCCGGTCGGCGACGGAGTCCAGGAGTTCGAGCCGCGACCAGCGCTCGTCCCAGTCCTGCCCGGCGGCCTCGATGTGGGCGGCGGCCGGCTTCCAGTTCCCGGCCCAGGCTGCGTCGGCTATCGCCTGGGACTCCTGGCGGCGGTGCGGGGGCGGCGGCGGACCGGCGCGGCCCGGGTCGAGCCGGTCGCGGGGGGCCAGTCCGTACGCGGGCGCGTCGAAGTCGGTCTGCGCCCAGCGCCAGGCCTTCTTCCTGCGGAACATGACGACGGCGGCGTAGACGATGCAGGCCAGCAGGCCGAAGATGAGGTACGTCACGTCGGAGCATCATCCCTGGTCGTGGCTGGTGCGGGCAATGCGGTCAAAGCGCTCGCCGGGGCCGGGTTTCCGTGCCAACATGCCCCATATGGGGACGATTCTGCACGGCGCTTTGGTCACGCTGCGACCGGCCACCACCGACGACATCCCGGCCCTGGCGGCCATCCGAGGCACGCCCGAGGTGTTCGCCCGCTGGCGGGGCGGCGACGACCTGCCCGCCGAGGTCGCCAACGACCTGGAATCTCCCGACACCGAGACCTTCGCGATCGACCTGGGCGGCCAGGTCGTGGGCGCCATCCAGTGGTACGCCAACAACGACGACGAGTACCGGCACGCCGGGATGGACCTCTACCTCGACCCGTCGGTGCACGGCCTGGGCCTGGGCACCGACGCGGTGCGCACCATGGCCCGGCACCTGGTGCACGACCACCACTACCACCGGCTGGTGATCGACCCGGCCGCGGACAACCTCGCCGCGATCCGCTGCTACACCAAGGTCGGCTTCCGTACGGTCGGCACCATGCGCCAGTACGAGCGCGGGTCGGACGGCACCTGGCACGACAACCTGCTGATGGACCTGCTCGCGGACGAACTGGTCGAGGGCTGACGGCCGTTCGGGCGGTGCGCGGCGGGGTGGTGCACGGGCGCAAAGGGTGCAAGGGTGTACAGACATCTTGTCGTCCACCCGCCCAGAGCTGTACAGGCATCTCACGGCCACATGATCGGCCGGAACTGATCCCCTGGCGTTCTCCCCCGCGTACCGAGCAGTAGCTGGCGTTCCTCCGCCGATCCCTGGCCGCCGGTCACCCCTGGCCGCCGGTCACCGGCCGCCGGTCACCGGCCGCCGGTCATCCCCGGCCGCCGGTCACCCCCGGCGCCGGGCAGCCGCAGGAGCGCCGCACCACCAGCCGGGCCGGGAAGGTCCGGGCACCGGCGGCGCGGAGCTCGGCCCCGCCGAGGACGAGTTCCAGCGCCGCGCGGGCCATCTCGTCCTGCGCGGTGGTGACGGTGGTCAGCGCGGGGCCGGCGATCACCGCCTCGGCGATGTCGTCGAAGCCGGCCACCGCGAGGCCGTCCGGCACCCGGATGCCCAGGTCGTCGGCGGCCCGCAGCAGGCCGATCGCCTGGTCGTCCGTCGCGCAGAACACGGCGGACGGCCGGTCGGGCCGGGCCAGCAGGGCGAGCGCCTCGGCGTGCGCCCGGACGCGGTCGAACGGGGCCGGGGTGAGCCGCCCCTCGGTGGCCAGCCCGGCCTCCTCCAGCGCGGCGGCCCAGCCGGCCGTCCGCGCGGTGACCGGGTCGTGCGGGCTGAGCGCCAGGGTGCCGCCGAAGCAGTGCACCTCGGCGTGCCCGTGTCCGAGCAGGTGGTGCACCACCTCGCGGGCGCCGCCCTCGTCGTCCGCGACCACGGCGACGCCGTTGGCGCTCTCCGCACGGTGGTGCAGCAGCACGACCGGGGTGCCGTCGGCCACGTCGAAGCCGGTCAGCCCGGGGGTGGCCGGGTCCTGGGTGACCAGGATCAGGCCGTCCACCTGCATCCCGAGGAAGGCGCGGATGTAGTGCGCCTCACGCTCGTCGGCGTAGTCGGAGTTGCCGATCAGCAGCAGTCGGCCGTGCTCGGTGGCGGCCTGCTCGACGGCGTGCGCGAGCCCGGCGAAGAACGGCTGCCGGGCGTCCGGCACGACCATTCCGAGCAGGTTGGTCCGCCGTCGCGCCATCGCCTGGGCGACCCGGTTGGGCCGGTAGCCGAGCTCCTCGACCGCCGCGAGCACCCGCGCCCGGGTCGCCGGCGCCACCGGCCGCGGCCCGTCGTTGATCACATAACTCACGACCGCCGTGGACGTCCCCGCCGCCCGCGCCACATCGTCCCGTGTCACCCTTGCCATGACCATTGAGCCTACACACCGCCTCCGACCAGCCGCTTTCCCGTGCGCCGGGCGGGCTCCGGAGCGGTGGACGACACGGCGCTCAGCCGGCGTCCGGCACGATCACCGTCAGCGAGGTGTCCCGGAGCCGGAAGCCCAGTGCCTCGTAGACGCGGCGGGCCGGGTTGCCCTCGGAGACCACCAGGTGGACGTCGGCCAGCCCGCGTGCGGCGGCGTCCGCGACGGCGTGGCGCAGCAGGTCGGCGCCGAGGCCGCGGTAGCCGCGTCGGGGGTGGCGGAAGACGTCGGCGACCCACGGCAGGCCGTCGCGGTCGGTCAGGACCACCCCGGCGACCACGCGGTCCTCGGCGTCCACGGCGAGCACGCTGGACGGCAGGACCGGGCCGATGGCCTTCCCGGCGTGCAGCGGTACGAGCCGCTCGGACAGCGCCTGAGCGTCGTCTCCCGGGAAGTGGTCGACGTGCCCGGGCCCGAAGGCGGCCCGCCAGGCCTCGAACAGCTCCTCGGGCGCCCGGTCGCAGGGCACCGCCCGCAGCCCCTCGCGCAGCGGCCCCCCGGCCCAGTCGGCGGGCGGGGGATCGGCGCGCAGGTCCCGTCGGAAGGTGTGGGCGTGCCGCAGCACCCGCGCGCCGCCGGCCACCAGCCGCTGCCCGAGCTCGGGGCTGCCGGAGACCACCCAGCCGGGCAGTTCGGCCCGGATGTACCCGGCCGCGTCCGCCGATTCGTCCAGCACCTCCAGCAGGTCGGCCCAGGGCCGGCCCTCCCGCTCGCCCGGCTGGTAGCGCAGCACCGGCGCACCCTCACCGTCGTACCTGACCACCCAGTCGGCTTCCGCCATGGCCCACCCCTTCCGAGAGTCCGCACGAGTCCGTACGAGTCCGCGCGCGGTCGCACGGGATCGTTCGTCGGCGGCTCATGCTCACCAGAACACGGCGCCCGGGGCAACCGGTTTTCCGGCGACGGGCGCTGACTCGGTGGCAGCGGTTCCGGCCCGGTGGCAGCGCGTGCCGGCCCGTGGATCTTCCGGAAGTGCCGGGCGGCGGCTCAGGCCACCACCGCCGCGCGGACGCAGAGCACGTCCGGCAGGTGGGACTTCAGCAGCGACCAGCTCTCGCCCTCGTCCCGGCTGCCGTACACGTCGCCCGTCCGGTTGCCGAAGTAGATGCCGGCCGGGTCGGCGTCGTCGGTGCGCAGGGCGTCGCGCAGCACGATGCCGTAGTGGTCCTCGCCGGGCAGGCCCTCGGCGAGCTGCTGCCAGCTGGTGCCGCCGTCGGTGGTGCGGAAGACCCGGCACTTGCGGCCGGGCGGGATCCGGTCGTCGGCGCCGCCGAGCGGGAAGAGGTAGGCGGTGTCGCCCCGGCGCGGGTGGGCGGCGACGGCGAAGCCGAACTCGGCGGGCAGCCCGTCGACGATCGAGTGCCAGCTGCCGCCCCAGTCGTCGCTGCGGTAGACGCCGCCGTGGTTCTGCAGGTAGAGCCGGTCGGGGTGGACCGGGTCCGGGGCGACCTTGTGCACGCACTGGCCGAACTCGGGGTACTGGCTCTCCTGCGGGAAGAACTCGGCGCGCAGCCCGGTGTTGGAGGGCTCCCAGCTGTCGCCGCCGTCCTTGCTGCGGTAGACGCCGCCGCTGGAGACGGCGACCAGCAGCCGCTGCGGGTCGCGCGGGTCGGTGAGGATGGTGTGCAGGCCCTGGCCGCCGTAGCCGGCGCCCCACTGCGGCCGCTGCGGGTGCTCCCAGAGCGACTCGACCAGGGCGAAGGTCTCGCCGCCGTCGGTGGAGCGGAACAGCGCGGCGGGCTCGGTGCCGGCGTAGACCACGCCGGGGGCCTCCGCACCGGCGGGCTGCAGCTGCCAGACCCGGGTGAGCGAGGCCCCGGTGGACTCGGGGAAGCGGACGGCGGGCTGCGGCGGCTCGTACCAGGTCGCGCCGAGGTCGTCGGAGCGCCAGACCGAGGGCCCCCAGTGGCTGCTGTCGGCGCCGGCCAGGATCCTGGTCCGGCCTTCGCGGCGGTCGATGGAGACGGAGTAGATCGCGTTCATCGGGAAGTGCGGCCCGCTGAACTCCCACGTCAGCCGGTCGCGGCTGCGGCCGAGAAAGAGGCCCTTCTCGGTTCCGACGGCCAACAACACCTCGGTCATGCCTCACACCACCTGATCACGAGCACGGCCCCCCGGGAACGGCCCCCGACTGCCAGTGTCCCGCCGTCCACCGGTGGTCACATCTCGCCGCGCCGTTCACCCGGGCGGCCGTCCGCCCGGGCCCGGGGCGCTACCCCCGGCAGCCCTCCAGCAGCCGCAGCCAGACCTCGCTGATCGTCGGGTACGCGGGCACCGCGTGCCAGAGCCGGTCGATCGGCACCTCGCCGACCACCGCGACGGTCGCCGAGTGCAGCAGTTCGGCGACCCCGGGGCCGACCAGGCAGGCGCCGACCAGCACCTGGCGGTCCAGGTCGAAGACCACCCGGGCCCGGCCGCGGTAGTGGTCGCCGTACAGCGAGGCCCCGGCCACGGCGCCGAGGTCGTGGTCGACGCTCTTGACCCGCAACCCGGCCTCCTCGGCGGCGGCCAGGGTCAGGCCGACGGCGGCGACCTCCGGTTGCGTGAAGACCACCTGCGGCGCGCCCGCCAGGTCGGCGGACGCGGCGTGCGCGCCCCAGCGCGCGGTGTCCAGCGGGCGCCCCTGGGCACGGGCGGTGATCGTCGCGCCCGTGATCCGGGCCTGGTACTTGCCCTGGTGGGTGAGCAGGGCCCGGTGGTTGACGTCGCCGGCGGCGTACAGCCACCCGCCGTCCACGCCGAGCACCGTGCAGCTGTCGTCCACGTCCAGCCAGTCGCCCGGCTTCAGCCCGACCTGCTCCAGGCCGATGTCGGCGGTGCGCGGGGCCCGGCCGGTCGCGTACAGCACCTCGTCGGCGGTCAGCGTCGCACCGTCCCCGAGGGTGAGGGTCACCGGCCCGGAGCCGTCCGCCCGCTCCAGCGCGGTGACCTCGGTGCCGAAGCGGACGTCCACCCCGGCGTCCCGCAGGCCCTCGGCGACCAGCTCGCCGGCGAAGGGCTCCATCCGCGGCAGCAGCCCCTCGCCGCGCACCAGCAGCACCACCTCGGAGCCCAGCGCCCGCCAGGCGGTGGCCATCTCCACCCCGACCACGCCGCCGCCGACCACCGCCAGCCGCCCGGGCACGGCCGGGGCGCCGGTCGCCTCCCGGTTGGTCCAGGTGTGGGCGTCGGCCAGCCCCGGCACGTGCCCGGGCAGCACCGGGCGGCTGCCGGTGCACACCGCGACGGCGTGCCGGGCCGTGAGCACCCGCTCGCTGCCGTCCTCGGCCTCCACCGTCACCGTCCGTTCGCCGGCCAGGCGCCCGTGGCCGCGGACCAGCTCGATGCCGGTGTCGCGCAGCCACTTCACCTGTCCGTCGTCGCTCCAGTGCGAGGTGAAGGAGTCCCGGCGGGCGAGCACCGCGGCCGGGTCCAACCGGCCGTCGCCGACCGCCTCCCGGGAGCCGGCCACCGCGCGGGCGTCGGCCAGCGCGGCCATCGGGCGCAGCAGCGCCTTGCTCGGCATGCAGGCCCAGTACGAGCACTCGCCGCCGACCAGCTCGGCCTCCACGATCACCGTGCGCAGGCCCGCGGCGGCCGTCCGGTCCGCCACGTTCTCGCCGGTCGGGCCGGCTCCCAGGACGATGACGTCGTACTCCTCGGCGGTGCTGGTCATGCCCGGTCCTCCGTCGTCTCGATGGCCACCCCGGGGCGCGGGTGGCGGGCGTGCGCTCGCGGCCGTCGAGCGGTCGGGCGAGCCGGCTGGACTGCGCGCCCGTGGAGTCCCGCTCTCCGCTCGGCCACGGCGTGGGGCCCATCCTGCCGGGCCGGGCGCCCCCGCGCGACGGACGGACACGCCCAAGACGCGCAGGGGACACACCCGGTGCGCGCGGGGGACAGGCCGGACCCCGGTGCGCGCGGGCTCAGCTCGCGGCGAGCTCCGCGAGCACCGCCGCCGTGTCGGCCGGGCGGGAGAACATCGGCCAGTGCCCGGTGGGCAGTTCGCGCAGCTCCCAGTTCGGCCCGTCCAGTCCGGCGAAGTACGGGTGGCCGGCCGCGATCAGCTCGCGGACCTGGGAGAGCGGGAAGGAGCAGGACACCAGCGCGTGCGGCAGCGCGGCCCCGGCACCGGTCAGCCGCAGCTTGTCCCGGTACACCCCGGCCGGGTGCGGGGTGGCGAGGGAGCGGACCCGTGCGAGGGTGTCCCCGTCCATGCCCTCCACACTGGCGCCGTGCGCGCCCAGGTACTCCCAGGACGGCATCGGGAGCCGCCCGTCGACCACCGAGGACTCGGCCATCTGCTGGTAGTCGGGCGGCCAGAGGTCGAACACCGCGGAGTCGTCGACCATGGGGCCGCTGTCCAGGTAGACCACCCGGCGGATCCGCTCCGGCATCCGGTCGGCGAGCCCGCCCACCGCGGCACAGGCGCCGCTGTGGGCGACCAGCACGACCTCCCACAGGTCCTCCCGGACCAGCAGGTCGGCCAGGTCGGCGGTGTGCTCCTCCAGGCCGAACTCGCCCGGCTCGCCCGCCCGTTCGGCCACCCCGGGCAGGGTCACGGGATACACGCGGTGCCCGGCGGCGCGCAGCGGGGCGGCCACCTCGTCCCAGGCCCAGGCGCCGAGCCAGAACCCGGGGACCAGTACGAACGTGCTCATGGTGGAACGCTCCTTCGTCGGTGGGGCCGCTGTCACCGACGACTCTAGGAAAGGGGGCGCACGCACGTCGCCGAGATCAACGGCGTGTCCGATCCCCCGCCGACACGCCCCGACATCCCCTGACACCCCCCCCGGCGCCCGCGACACGGCCGTGTGCCGCGGGCGCGTCGGCTCAGGCCTGGCCCTCGGCCGCCTGCTCCTCGGCGACCTTGCGCTTCACCTCGGCCATGTCGAGGTTGCGGGCCTGGCCGATCAGGTCCTCGAACACCGCCTCCGGCAGCGCGCCGGCCTGCGAGAAGACGAGCACGCCCTCACGGATGATCGCCAGCGTCGGGATCGACTGGATGTCGAACGCGGCGGCCAGCTCCTGCTGCGCCTCGGTGTCCACCTTGGCGAAGACCAGGTCCGAGTGGCGCTCGGCCGCCTTCTCGTAGACCGGGGCGAACTGGCGGCAGGGACCGCACCAGCCGGCCCAGAAGTCGATGAAGACGAAGTCCTTGCCCTCCGGGCCGGGGACGATGTCGTCGAAGTTCTCCTTGGTCAGCTCGACCGTGCTGCTCATCTCGCGATTCCTTCCCTTCCGGAGGTGGCGGTAGAGGCCATGTGCCCGCGACAACGGTGCTGATCGGCGCCGTATTCCGGGGGTGTCCGGCACGCCGCGGGTGTCCGGCGCCGGGATTGAGCAGCCGGCGGCCGCCGCCCGTACAGAAGGGTGTCCAGCCGTTGAGACTGTGGGAGGCACCCCATGCGCAGAATGCCCCGTACCCACCGGACCCGCACCCGCCAGGCCGCCGTGCTGGCTGCCTCCGGCATCGCGGCGGCCGCCCTGGTCGCCGGCTGCGGGTCGTCCGGGGGCAACTACGGCGCGCCGAGCATGTCGAGCAGCCCGAGCAGCCCGAGCGCACCGGCGAGCGCCACCCTGCAGACCGCCACCGATCCCAAGCTGGGCACGATCGTCACCGACAGCGCGGGCTTCACGCTCTACCGCTTCGACCAGGACCGGAACAACCCGCCGGAGTCCTCCTGCAACGGCAGCTGCGCCGCCATCTGGCCGCCCGAGCACGTCAACGGCGACGTCACGGCCAAGGGCATCGACAGCAAGCTGGTCGGCAGCGTCACCCGCTCCGACGGCACCAAGCAGGTCACTGTCAACGGCTGGCCGGTCTACCGCTACTCGCCGGACACCAAGCCCGGCGACACCAAGGGCCAGGGCGTGGGCGGCACCTGGTTCGCGGTGACCCCGAGCGGCGACAAGGCGGGCACCACGAACTCCACCCCCAGCCCCGCCACCCCCAGCCCCGCCACCCCCAGCCCCGCGACCCCGATGCCCAGCACCCCGGGCTACTGACCGGTGCCGACCGCCCTCGACCGGGAGGCCCCGGGTGCGCAACGATGAAACGGTGACCGAGGAGCACCCCGTCGGCGGCACGGCCGACCACGGCACGGGGGCGTCGGACGAGGAGTTGATGCGCGCCCTGTACCGCGAGCACGCCGGTCCGCTGTTCGGCTTCGTGCTCCACCTGGTCGCCGGCGACCGACAGCGGGCCGAGGACGTGGTCCAGGAGACCCTGGTCCGCGCCTGGCGCAACATCCACCGGCTCGACCCGGCGGCGGGCTCGCTGCGGCCCTGGCTGGTCACCGTCGCCCGGCGGATCGTGATCGACGGGCACCGCAGCGCCCTGGCCAGGCCGCGCGAGGTGGACGCGGCGGTCCTGGAGGCGCTGCCCGCCGAGGACGAACTCGACCGGGCACTGCGGATGATGACCGTCGCGGACGCGCTCGGCGACCTCTCGGTGACGCACCGCGAGATCATCGTCGAGACCTATCTGAAGGGCCGCACGGCCAACGAGGCGGCCGCCGAACTCGGCATCCCGGCCGGGACCGTACGGTCGCGGGTGTTCTACGCACTGCGCTCGCTCAGGCTCGCGCTGGAGGAACGGGGAGTGACATCGTGACCAAGCGCCCCGACCCGGTGCCCGGCGGCCCGGAGCACGTCCCGGGCGGTCCGGACGGTGTGCCCGGCGGGCCGGGCGGCACCTTCGGCGGCCCGGAGCACGTCGACGCCGGCGCCTACGTCCTCGGACTGCTGGAACCCGCCGAGCGCGCCGCCTTCGAGCAGCACCTCGAGACCTGCCCGCAGTGCGCCGAGCAGGTCGCCGAACTCGGCTTCGTGGAACCGCTGCTGGCCGAGTACGCGGGCTCCGCCAAGGCCGCCGGACTCGACCCGGCGAGCCCCGCACCGCACCCGGACCCGGGACTCCTGGACCGGCTGGTCGCCGAGGTCGGCACCGTCCGGCGGCGGGGCCGGGTGCGGAGGCTGGTGCTGGCCCTGGCCGCGACCGCGATGGTCGCGGCGGGCCCCGCCGTCACGGCCGCGGTGCTCACCGCCGAGTCCACCCCCGCCGTGGTCGCCGTCGCCGAGCAGTTCAGCGCCACCGACCAGGCCACCGGCGCGCACGCCACCGTCGGCGTGGACGGAAAGACCTGGGGAAGCCAGGTCAGCCTGCAACTCGACGGCGTCCGGGGCCCGTTGACCTGCCGTCTGGTCGCCGTCTCGCACGGCGGCGTGCGGCAGACGGTCAACACCTGGTCCGTCCCGGCGGGCGGCTACGGCGACCACGAGGGCGTGCTGCGCACCACCGGCAGCGCGGCGCTCCAGCCCGGCGACATCGACCACTTCGAGGTGCGCGTCCAGGACACCGGCGCCCTGCTGGTCGCCGTCCCGGCGCACAGGGCCTGACTCGGTGCGGTCGGTGAGGGCCCGGCTCAGTACGGCCGAGGCAGGTCGTACGCGGCCAGTCGTTCGACCCGGGCCGTGCCCAGGACGCCGGGCCAGTGCGGGTCCGCCCCGCCGGTGCCGGTCATGTGCTCGCGCCGCCACGTCCGGCTCCAGGCGACCCGCAGCGTCGGCTCGAAGCTGTGCCACACCTCGCACGGGCAGGGCGTCAGCACCCGCGCGCAGGTCCTACACAGCTCGGCCCGGCCGTCGGCGGTCGGCAGCGACACCGCCGGGCCCTCCTCCCCGCAGGCCGGGCAGCCGGGCAGCTCGGCGCCGTCCAGCAGCGCGTTCTGCCGCCGGACGTAGTCGGGCAGGCTCAACGGCGGGTGCAGGAAGGGATCGTGGCGCCAGGCCGCGTCCGGAGAGCCCCACCAGAGCCGGTGCCACCACGCCGTCTCCGGCGGCTGCCGCCGCCCGGCCCGCTTCTGCGCCCGGCGCTGCACCGCGTACTCCTCGGCCCGGGCCCGCCACAGCTCGCGCGCCTCGTGCAGCTCCTCCACCGCGCGGACCAGCGAGTCCGGGTCCGTCTCCAGGTGCCGGGGGATCCGGGCGCTGAGGGTGAGGTGGTGGTACGTCGCCCGCAGACCGTACGGGGCGAACCCGGTCAGGCAGGTCCGCAGCGCGCTGTGCCGGCGGTGCACCGGGAGCGAGGTGTCGCGCACCCGGGCCCGGTGGGTGTGGAAGCTGGTCATGCCGGGGGTGCCAGGTCGAGTGCCCGGGCGAGTGCGGCGGTGAGGGCGGCGGCGTGGTCGGGCAGCTGCCGCTCGGCCCAACGCGCGGCCAGGGCGAGGAAGTCGCGCAGGTCCTGCTCGGCTCCGGCGAGCAGTCGGCGCAGCTCGTCCGGCGACAGCTCGATCACCGGGCTGTTCTGGTCGTGGGCGTCCTGGGTCAGCTTGACGGTCCGGCCGACCCGCTCGACCCGGGCGTCCGGGTCGTGGCCGAACCAGGCGGCGCCGCTGCCCTCGGCGACGTCCAGCCAGGCGCGCCACTCCTCCAGGCCGGTGCAGCAGCCGGGGGTGAAGACGGTGCCGGTGGCGGGGTCGGTCACCCGCAGGCCGCCGGGGGCGTAGGGGGCGGGGTCGGTGAGCAGACCGTGCAGGAAGCCGCCCAGCGGGTCCGCCGGGCGGGGGCCGCGCTCGGCGTCCGCCTCGGGGTCGAGCTCGACGTCGTTGTGGTCGGCCACCCGCCACACCGCCGAGCCCACCTCGGCCGGCGTCAACTGCCCGTTCAGCGCCAGGTATCCCCAGGCCTCGTGTTCGCCCGTGGGCCAGAGCGCGAAGTCGTCGGGAGCGAAGATCTCCAGGACGGGCTGCATCGACATCATCCGGGGATCATGCCGGACGGCGGCTGGGCCGGTCACGGGATTTACCGCGCGTCCGCCGCGATCCGGGCCAGCACCCGCCCGCACCGTCCGGCGAAGGCGCGCTGGGCGAGCGGGAGCAGCGGGCCGGCCAGCCGGGCGTACCAGGCGACCGGGCGGCTGAAGGCGGTGACGGAGAACCAGACCGACCCGTCCGGCCCCATCTCGACCAGGAAGGTCTCCTCGCCGCGGGCCAGGTGGCCGTGGAGCGTCCCGTAGGTGAAGCCGTAGCGGTCCGGGCCGTCCAGGGCGGCGAGCACCCGGTTCGGGGCTCCGGCGCGCAGCGGGCCGATACCGATCGCACAGTGGACGGCGACGCCGGGTGCGGCCTGGTCCGCGTCGGCGTCGATCCGGACGCCCGCCAGCCGGTGCATCCGCCAGCCGAGCAGGGCGGCTCCGGCGACCGTCAGCGCGGCTCGGCCGTGGCCGATCAGCGCCGGTGCCGCAGGTGGTTGTAGCCGTCGGGCAGTGCACCGGCGGCGCTGGCGCCCTGCTCGGGGTAGCTGTAGTCGTTCATCGGTGGGCCTCCGGGGTGGTGGTGCGGGTGGGGCCCAGTCGGCGCCAGGCGAGGAGGGCGCAGAGGGCGAAGCCGAGCGCGTTGCCGACGCCGTGGGTGGCGGCCATCCAGGTCAGGGTGGGGTGGGGGAGTCCGGCGGCCCGGCCGAGGGCCCACCAGAGGGCGAGCACCATGGTGAGCGCGAGGACGGCCGAGGAGGCGGCGAGCAGCCGGGCGGTGACCGTGTCGCGCCCGCGGGGGCGCAGCTCGCGCCAGGTGACCAGGCCGACCAGCCACATCCCGGTGGTGAGCACGAGGGCCCCGGCGAACTGCCACCAGTTGCCGAGGAAGTACCCGGCCAGCACCAGCAGCGTGCCCGCCGGGACGCTGAGCGCCGCGCAGCGGGCCGCGGCGGCGGCCGGGGAGGCCCCGGGGCCGGCGGCGCGGCCGACCAGCCCGGCGACCAGGGCGGCGGTGAAGCCGGCGTAGTGGAAGTGCGGGACGGTCAGCGCCAGGATGTGCGGCTCGAAGCCGAACAGCGGATAGCCGGAGCGCTCGGCGACGAGTGCGACCCCGGCCACCGAGGGCGCGGCGAGCGCGGTGAGCACCGCGACCTCGGCGGGCGCCAGGGACCGGGTGCGGGCCAGCCGCAGCGGCGCGTGCAGGGCGACGGCCAGGGTGCCCAGGGCGTAGACGACGGCGGGGACGGTGGCGAGGACGCCGCGCGGCAGCCAGAGCGAGAGTGCGCCGGGTACGGCGGCGAGCGGCCAGAGCCGGCGCACCCGGGCGAGCCCGGGCTCGTCGATCAGCGCGAGGCCGAGCGGGACGACGGCGCCCATGCCGAGCAGGACCAGCAGGTCCACCAGTTCGGTGGTGCCCTTCCCCATGGTGGACACACCCCCCTTGAACGCGTTCAAATGAGCTTCGCCGCCGACTCTACGGGGCAGACTTGAACGCGTTCAACTCGCCCCCCGCGGTGGCCTCCGCCGCCGCCCGCGCAGCGGCCCGCGCCGAGGTCCCGACGAGGCCCCGACCAGCCCCGACGAGGCCCCGACCCGGTCCGTCTGGTGTTCACGCTGGGTGCGGCGCACTCTGGAGGGGTAACCGATGGAGGTGATCCGCCATGCAGACTCTGGTCGGTTGGCACATCGAGATGGAGTTCCGTGAGGACGGCCCGCGCACCAGCGCCGCCGCCCTGCTCCGGCTCGGCGACGGGACCGAACTGCGTGCCCACGGCTACAGCAGCCGCCACCCCTCCGACCCGGAACAGCTGCGGGTCGGCGAAGAGGTCGCGGGCGCCCGCGCGCTCAACGACCTCGCCTCCCAGCTGCTCACCAAGGCCCACGGCGAGATCCAGGAGGTCAGCCCGGTCCCGACCCACCCGCTCGCGTGACCACCGCAGGCCAGGGCGGCGCCGGCCCGGAGCCGGCCCGTCCGCGGATCCCGCTGATCTGTCCGCGCTGCGGGCACGAGCAGCAGGTGGTGCCCGGCGGCCCGGAGCGGGCGGTCAAGGTCGTCCACGTCGGGACCGGCCGGGAGGCCTGTGAGCCCGGGGACCTGGCGAAGGCGCCGGACGACGGGAGCTGAACCGCGGGCGCGGCCGCCTCCGCGAGGCGGGAAAGGGGGCGGGAAGGGGCCGGAGAACGCGGAGTGCCGGGGTCCGGCCGCATCCGGACCCGGCACTCGACGGCCTTCGGAGGGGCGGCCGTCGAGGCAGCCCCAGTCGCGGCAGCTTCAGTTGAGGCAGTACGTGCCCGGCGGTCGCCACTCCGGCCCGACCAGCCGCTGCTCCAGCTCGTTCGGGGTGATCCGGATCCCGACCGTCCCGGCCAGCCCGACCCGGAACCGGCTGCGGGCCAGCGCGATCAGCGCCGTCAGGCCGTACTTGTTGATCAGTGAGGTGCGGTAGCGCGCCGTCGCGTCGGCGTCGCAGAGCCGGGCGCGGGCCGGGACGCGGCGGCCGGTCGGACGCCCGTGGGCGTCGCAGGGGCCGATCAGCACCCGGGGGTGGCGGCGGATCCGTTCCGCCTCGCCCGAGTGGGCGGGGGTCCAGACCCCGAGCGCCGTACCGTCCGGCACCACCCAGAGCTGTGACTCGATCCGGCTGCCGTCCTCCTCGAAGGTGGTGAGCAGCAGGTACCTGCTGTCGGCGAGCCGGTCGGTTCGGTCGTGCACCTGTCCTCCCTCTGGCGTCGGGGCGGGTCAGTGCCCGGGGCCCTCGGTGATCTCGCGGTACTCCTCGACGGTGGGCTTGGGGATCTGCGCGTGCTCGCCGTGGAATCCGCGGGAGAGCCTCGTACGGGTGCGGGTGAGCACCCCTGCCGGGCGGGCGACTCCATTCTCGTCCACCGGCGCGGGCAGTTCGAGGGGGCGGGGCTGCTCGTGTGCGGTGAGCCGGTGGAGTTCGGTCGGCGCGAGCCCGGCGTGCACCTCGGTGAACTCGCCGTGCGGCAGACGCTTGATGACGCCGGTCTCGCGCCCGTGCAGCACCTTCTCCCGGTCCCGGCGCTGCAGGCCGAGGCACCAGCGCTTGGTGATCAGGAAGACGACCACCGGAACCACGAAGAACCCGGCCCGGACGGCGTACGTGATGGAGTTGAGCGACAGGTGCAGGTGGGTGGCGATGAGGTCGTTGCCGCCGCCCGCGAGCATCACCAGGTAGAGGCTGATCCAGGCGGCGCCGAGCGCGGTGCGGACGGGCGCGTTGCGCGGCCGGTCGAGCAGGTGGTGCTCCCGCTTGTCGTCGGTCACCCAGCTCTCGACGAACGGGTAGACGGCGATCGCGCCGAGGATGACCGGGAAGAGCGTGAACGGGATCAGCACCCCGAGGTTGAGGGTGTGCCCCCACAGCCCGATCTCCCAGCCCGGCATGACGCGGATCAGGCCCTCGGCGAAGCCCATGTACCAGTCCGGTTGGGCGTCGGTGGAGACCTGGTCGGGCCGGTAGGGCCCGTACGCCCAGATCGGGTTGATCGTGGCGATGGCCGACATCAGCGCGATGATGCCGAAGACCAGGAAGAAGAACCCGCCCGCCTTGGCCATGTAGACCGGCATCAGCGGCATGCCGACGACGTTCTTCTCGGTCCTGCCGGGGCCCGCCCACTGGGTGTGCTTGTGGTAGAAGACCAGGATCAGGTGCGCCACCAGGAGTCCGAGCATGATGCCGGGGATCAGCAGCACGTGGATGCTGAAGAACCGCGGCACGATGTCGTGCCCCGGGAACTCCCCGCCGAACAGGAACATCTGGATGTACGTGCCGACCAGCGGCACGGCCAGCACCACGCCTTCGATGAAGCGGATGCCGGTGCCGGAGAGCAGGTCGTCCGGCAGGGAGTAGCCGAAGAAGCCGTCCAGCATGCCGAGGAAGAGCAGCAGGAAGCCGAAGACCCAGTTGATCTCGCGCGGCTTGCGGAACGCGCCGGTGAAGAACACCCGCATCATGTGCACGAACATGGCCGCGACGAAGACGACCGCCGCCCAGTGGTGGATCTGCCGGATCAGCAGTCCGCCGCGCACCTCGAAGCTGATGTCCACGGTGGAGGCGTAGGCCTCGGACATCGCGATGCCCTTGAGCGGCACGTAGGAGCCGTCGTAGACCACCTCGCCCATGGAGGGCTTGAAGAACAGCGTCAGGTAGACGCCGGTCAGGATGATGATCAGGAAGGTGTAGAGGCAGATCTCGCCCAGCATGAAGGACCAGTGGTCCGGGAAGATCTTCCGCAGGTTGGCCCTGGCCAGGGTGTAGATCCCCAGCCGGCCGTCCGCCCAGTCGGCGGCCCGCTGCCCCCGCCCTGGGCTCTGTTTCCGGGTCATGTGCACGCACCTCGGTCCGAAGGAAGCGGGGAGATGTCCCCGCTTCGTACTGGACCCCACCCTAATCGGGGAGTGATCCCCACTTCCAGCCCGGGATGCCCTTGATCGCTCCGGCCCGGAAAATGGCCGAGGCGGCCCAGCCGAGGCCGATCCCGGGGTCCGGCAGCGGCCGGTCCGGAAACGGCGAGCGGCCCGCCCGGTGTCGTGGGACACCGGACGGGCCGCGTACGCACCCGAGTCATCCCTGGGCGTCAGTGCACCAGCACCGGCACCTCGTCGGTCTTCGCGGCGCCCGCACCGGCGCCCGCACCCGACGCCGCGCCGGGCCGGCCGGCGTTGATGAGGGTGAAGGCGACGACGGCGGCGGCCACCAGGATCCCGAAGGACACCCAGATCGCGGTCGAGAAGCCGTGCACCATGCCCTGGAACTGCAGGGCCTTGGCGGCCTCCGGGGAGGCGGCGGCCGCGGCGGTGGCGTGCGAGGTCAGCCAGCTCGTGGTGGCGCTGGCCGCGATGGTGTTCAGCAGCGCGGTGCCGATGGCGCCGCCGACCTGCTGCGAGGTGTTGACCATCGCGGAGGCGACGCCCGCGTCGCGCGGCTGGACGCCGTGCGTGGCGAGGCTCATCGCCGGCATGAACGCGGTACCCATGCCGAGGCCCATCAGGATCAGGCCGGGCAGGATCAGCGCCGGGTAGGAGGTGTCCAGGCCGATGTGGGTCAGCAGGAACATGCCGATCGAGGCGACCAGGAAGCCGGGCGCCATCAGGTAGCGCGCCGGGACCCGGGTCATCAGCCGGGCGCCGATCTGGGTCGAGCCGGTGATCATGCCCGCCACCATCGGCAGGAAGGCGACGCCGGTCAGGACCGGGCTGTAGCCGAGCACGATCTGCAGGTAGTAGGTCAGGAAGAGGAACAGGCCGAACATGCCGATCACGGCCATGCCCAGCGACAGGTACACCCCGCCGCGGTTGCGGTCCAGCACCACGCGCAGCGGCAGCAGCGGGGCCTTGACCTTGAGTTCCACCAGGACGAAGGCGGACAGCAGCACGGCGGCCGCGGCGAACAGGCCCAGGGTGCTGCCGGCCGACCAGCCGCTGGACTCGGCCCGGGTGAAGCCGTAGACCAGCGAGACCAGGCCGGTGGTCACCAGCAGCACGCCGGGGACGTCCAGCTTGTTGCGGTTGCGGCCCTCGGCGGGCTCGCGGATCACCAGCACGGCGCCGACGGCGGCGACGATGGCGAACGGGATGTTGACGAAGAAGGTCCAGCGCCAGTTCATGTACTCGGTCAGCAGGCCGCCGAGGATCAGGCCGATGGCGCCACCGCCACCGGCGATCGCACCGTAGATGCCGAAGGCCTTGGCGCGCTCCTTGGCCTCGGTGAAGGTCACCGCCAGCAGCGACAGCGCGGCCGGGGCGAGCAGCGCGCCGAACACGCCCTGCAGGGCGCGGGCGCCCAGCAGCATCGCGGTGTTGGCGGCGGCGCCGCCGAGCGCGGAGGCGAGGGCGAAGCCGGTCAGGCCGACGATGAAGGTCCGCTTGCGGCCCCAGAGGTCCGCGATCCGGCCGCCGAACAGCAGCAGGCCGCCGAAGGCCAGCGCGTAGGCGGTGATCACCCACTGGCGGTTGCCATCGGTGATGCCCAGGTCCCGCTGCGCGGAGGGCAGGGCGATGTTCACGATGGTCGCGTCGAGGACGACCATCAGCTGGGCGAGGCCGATGAAGATCAGCGCCTTCCAGCGCCGGGGATCGGGCAGCGTCGCCGGTCGGGCGTCGGTTTGAGACATGGGGGTACTCACTTCACGGGTGCGTGGTGTGCGTGAACGGTCAACTGCCGTACGGGAACGGCAGGTTGCCGTACGGTGAGAGACGCTTGGGTCGGGTGCTTCGGGGCGTGCGGGGGCGAGGCCGGGGCGGCGCGCCGCTCAGGAGCGCGGGCCGCTCGGTGCCGTCGGTCGGATCAGGTGTGCCGGTCGGGCAGGTTCGGATCAGGCGTGGTGCATCGGTCGGTTCTTGGGCTGGAAGTCCTCGAAGGTCGCGGCCCGGCCGGGCAGGACCGAACGGGCCGGCGTGCGCAGGCCGTCCAGGAAGATCTGCAGGTGCCGGTGGACGAAGTCGTCGAGCATCAGGCAGGAGGTGTTCGGCAGCGGCCGGGTCAGCTGGCTCATCGCGATGAAGAGATCACCGTGCTCGACGTCCGGCCGCAGCTCGCCCGCGGCCCGGGCGCGCTCCATCAGCCCGCCCACGGCGGACTGCAGACGTGCCCGGATCTCGGTCAACTCCGGGTCGTGCGGGTCGACATGACTGCTGAACAGCGTGCAGAGGCCGCCGACCTTCTCCGCGACGGTCGCGTGCGCGAACCGCTGCAGAGCGTCGAACGGGCCGCTGCCGTCAGCGTCGTCCGCCTCCGCCGTCGCCGTCTCGGCGAGAGCCAGGATGCGGTTCTTGACGAGCACCGCCACCTCGCGGATCAGCGCCACCCGGTCCGGGAAGTTCCGGTAGAGAGTGGCGTTGCCGACCCCCGCCCGCTTCGCGATCTCGTCCAGCGGCGCATCCGCGCCGTGTTCGACGAACGCGTCCCGGGCCGCCAGCACGATCCGCTCCCGGTTCCGGCTCGCGTCCGCACGCAACTTCGGCGTACGGGCGCTCCCCGCGGGGCGGACCGACTCGGCGGCGGCGGTGGTCACGACGACTGCTCCTTCAGGATACCGGGGAACTTCTCCCCGCTTCTGCCAACGTAGTCGGAAACGGGGAATCTGTCCCCGGAATTTCCGCCCGCTATGTGACCTGCATCACATTCCAGTGTCGCTCGCGTCGGGCTCCCCGGCGGCCGGGCCCAGATTGCGCTCCAGTCGCTCCAGCAGGCGCGCCAGCGCGGCCCGGTCCTCCGCGTCGAGTCCGGCCAGGGTGATCGCCTCCAGCTCCCGCCAGGATTGCGCGACCCGGTCGCGCAGCGCGCAGGCCGCCGCCGTCGCCTCGACCACCACGGCCCGCCGGTCGGTCTCGCTGCGCCGGCGCCGCAGGAACCCCGCCTGCTCCAGCCGCTGCACCATCCGGGTCACGGTGGAGGCGTCCACCCCGAGCTCCTCGATCAGCGCCGCCTGCGGCTGCGGTCCGCGCTCCCAGAGCAGCATCATCAGCAGCTCCTGCCCGGCGTGCAGGCCGTACGGGCGCAGCAGGCGCTCGGCGTTGGCCCGGTGCAGCCGGGAGACCCGGGCGATGGCCTGGCTGGTGCCGCCCGCCTCGGCGAGGGGCTGGTTCCTTGAGTCACGCACGGAATCACGCACGCGGTCGATTGTACGGGCAAGCAGTTTTCGATCGGTGGGGTCGGCGGTGCTTGCGTTCGCCCGGATCGGGGCGTTTACTTGGCCGCGCAAGCAAAATGATTGGTCGAGCAAGTAATGCCCGGCCGAGGCGAACAGGGAGCAAGCCATGCGAGTCATCACCCGGACCGTGCGCGTCAACGACCCGGCCCACCCCGAGCAGGTGACCCTCACCCGGGACGACGTCTGGGCGGCCTTGGAGCGCAAGGCCGAGAACGCGGTGCCCGTCGTGGCCGCCATGAGCGAGTGCACCGTCCTGGAGCGCACCGAGAGCGGCCTGGTCCGCGAGGTCGTCTTCCACGACGAGCGGGTCCGCGAGGAGGTCGTCTTCCACCCCAAGAGCCGGGTCAGCTTCTTCCGCGACGACGAGGTCGGGCGGTGGGTGATCCACAACGACATCGACGAGGACGAGGACGGCCTCACCCTCACCTTCATCGGCGAACTCGACCTCGGCGGCGGTGAGGCCGAGGACGCCGCCGCCGACCGCATGCTCGCGGGCTACCTCCTCGCCATGCAGACCACCCTCAAGCTCGCCCGCGAGGCCGCCTGAACCGCCCGACGGGCCACCCACGCCGCCGTGACCACCCCGCCCGGGCGATCGTTCGCACCATGGACCCTCCAAGGTGAAGGAGCAAGGCCCATGAGCGCGACCCCCGGCCACCCGCAGATGCTGCCCGAGGAGTTCGAGGAACTCGCGCGCTGTGCGTTCCGGGCGGCCGAGGGCCTCCAGCTGGAGTTCCTCGGCGGGCGGCTCGTGGTCAAGCCTCGCCCGGGCGGTAACCACGGCTGCGTGGTCGAGTGGCTGGTGCGAAGGTGCTTCGAGGCGCGGCCGGAGCTGTGGCTGCACAGCCACGGCCTGAGGGTGCAGAAGGCCAGGGACGGGCGGGTGCATCCCGACGGCATCCTGGCGCCTGCCGAGGCCTTCGTCGGGCTGGGGGAGTGGGTCGACGCCGACGAGGTGTCGATGGTCGCCGAGGTCACCGATGCCGAGGTCGAAGCCGACCGCCGCGCCCGCAACGACAAGCCCCGCGCCTATGCCGAGACCGGAATCCCCGTCTACCTGCTGATCGACCGGGACTCCGCCGAGGTCGTCGTCCGCAGTCGCCCCGATGGTGTCCGCTACGAGAGCGTCCGGATCCTGCCCTTCGGCAGGACCGTCCACCTGCCCGACCCGGTCGGCATCTCCCTGGACACCGAGCCGCTCAAGGAGTGGGTGCGCTGATCCCGGGCATGGCTTCCCCGGGGTCGTACGCCCGTCGGCCTAGGCTGTGGGCGTCCCGGGCGGCCGGTGGGCCGTGGGAAGTCGGGAGGGGCCCGGCGGCCGGGAGGGCGAGGAGGTCCGCGATGGGCAGCGGTGAGACCGCCAGGGTGCGCTGCGTGGCGGCCGTTCCGTGCTGGGTGAGCCTGATCGCCCGGGACCTGGAGGGGGCCAAGCGGTTCTACGGGCCGCTGCTCGGGTGGGGGTTCGAGGAAGGGCCGGACCGCTTCGGGCCGTACGTGCACGCGGTGGTCGAGGGGGAGGCGGTGGCCGGGCTCGGTCAGGCGTCGGGCGGCGGCGCTGTCCCGCTCGCCTGGACCAGCTACTTCGGGACGGAGAGCGCCGACGCCGCCGCCGACGCGGTGCGCGAGCGGGGCGCGACGCTGGCGGTCGGCCCGCTGGCCTTCGACGCCGGGCGGGTGGCCTTCGCGGCGGACCCGGCGGGCGCGGTGTTCGGCATCTGGGAGGGCCCGCTGGGCCGGGCCCGGAAGCTGGAGCTGCCGGGCGCGCCGGTCTGGATCGAGCTGCGCACCCCGGACCCGTTCGCGGCGGCGCTGTTCTACGGCGAGGTGTTCCGCTGGGACGGCCGCGACCCGGAGCGCTTCGAGGTCCGCTGGGAGCACGACCGGGTGGTGCTGCGCGCCGAGGGGAACAGCGTCGCGGCGCTGGCCAAGGAGCAGGCGGGCGGTCCGGCGGGGATGCCGCCGCACTGGGAGGTGTCCTTCGCCGTCCCGGACACCGACCGGGCGCTGGCCCACGCGGTCGAGCTGGGCGGCGCGGCGCTGGGCCCGGCCTTCGACTCCCCGTACGGGCGGGTGGCCCGGCTGCAGGACCACGAGGGCGCCCGGTTCGCGGTGATCAGCCCGAAGAGCTGATCGGCCCTGTCGTCGGCCGGCCCGAAGAGCTGATCGGCCCGAAGCGCTGATCAGTCGGGCGTTCCGAGCGCCTCGCGCTCGGCCCGCAGCCGGTCGCCGAGCGCGGTGCGGGCGGCGGCGGGCAGGGCCTTGCGGGCGGCGGGGAAGAGCTGCTTCTCCTCGCCGCGCAGGTGCCGCCGCAGGGTGGCGGCGAGGCCGTGCAGCAGGGTGTCGAAGGCCGGGTCGGCCGGGTGCAGGGCCTGCAGGTCGGAGAGGTACTGCCCGATCGCCAGGTGGTCGTGGATGCTGCTGAACACCAGGGCCCCGCCGTCCGGCACGTCGTGCTGCACGAGGGGGAAGAGGTGTTCCTCCTCGGCCGCGCAGTGGGCGAAGAGCAGGTCGGTCAGCCGGGTCACCAGGTCGCCGCGCTCGGCGCTGCCGGCCGGGGCGGCCTCGACCGCGTCGAGCAGTTCGGTGACCGCCCGGTGGTCGGCGGTGAACTCGCCGAGGATGTCCGGCCTGCGGTTCATGGCGCGCCCGCCTCTCGCACGGAAACTGGCCCCCGGTGACCGGGCTCCCGGTGTCTGTGTCCCGGGGGCTGGGCCCCGTACCTTCCAGTATCCGGCGCCGTGCGGCTCGCCAAGGCAGACCCCGGGGTCACCCGCCGTCCCGCCGCCCGGTGAGGGCGAGCAGCCGGGTCTGCGGGTCCGCGTCCTCGGGCACCGGCAGCGGCGGGTCGAAGACCCCGCTGCCGGAGAGGTCGCCGTAGCCGGAGATCTCGCCGAGCGCGAAGTCGACGAGTTCGGCCGGGAGCCTGGTGAGCCGCCCGGTGCCTTCGGCGAGGTCCCAGGTGTGGATGACCAGGTCGGTGGTGAGCTGGTCCAGGTAGTACTGGCCGGAGACGTCCCCGAAGGAGAGGTGCACGGTCAGCTCGGCCGCGCCGGGGACGGCCCAGGCCTGCCGGGCGGCCTCGGCGGCGTCCGTCCATGCGGCGACCGGGTCGTCGCCGACCACGTCGCCGTCGAAGCGGCCGCCGACCTCGGCGATGGTGGTGCCCATCAGCAGCTCGGGCACCCAGAGCTGTTCGCCGACGAGGTGGTTGACCAGGTCGCGGACGGACCAGTCGGTGCACGGGGTGGGGGAGTCCCACTGGTCGGGGGTGATCAGCCGGACGCGTTCCCCGAAGGCGTCCAGGGCTTCGGGGTACGGGGTGCCGGTGCGTGCCGCTCGCCGGTGTTGCCTGCGTTGAGCCATGCCTCCACCCTGCCCCGGCCCCGTCGGGGGCCGCGAGTCGCCCACGGACCGTCAGTTGTTCAAATTCGAACTCCAGGGTACGGTCGGGGGGTGCTGCAGGTTCAAATTTGAACAATTGCTGCCGAGGCGCAGTCGGGGTGACGACCCCGCCTGCCCGACGACCGACCCACGGCCGACCTGCGGCCGAGCGACGACCGACCCCCGATCGATGGAGACGCGCATGCCGAGCAGCAGCCCGAGCACGACCGCCGCCACCAGTCCCACCGTCCGCCCGGCCCGGGAGGGCTCCGGGTCCGCGACGACCTCCCCGCACGCCTACGACGCCGGACTCCTGCTCCTGCGCCTGGTGCTCGGCCTGACCATGGCCGCGCACGGCAGCCAGAAGCTGTTCGGCTGGTTCGGCGGCGGCGGGATCGACGGCACCGGTCAGTTCTTCACCATGAGCGGCTACCCGGCCGGCAACGCCATGGCCGTGGTGGCCGGCCTCACCGAGACGCTGGGCGGACTCGCCCTCGCCGTCGGCCTGTTGACCCCGCTGGCGGGTGCCGCGATCGTCGGCACGATGGTCAACGCGATCGCCGTCACCTGGGGCGGCGGCTTCTTCGCCCCGAAGGGCAGCGAGTACGAGCTGCTGCTGACGGCCGGCGCCGCCGCGCTCGCGCTGACCGGTCCGGGCCGCTACGCGGTGGACCGCTTCCTGCCGGTGGTGCGGGCGCACCGCCTGGCGTACGGGGTGGCCGCCGTGGTGGTCGGCCTCGTGACGGCGGGCGTGATCCTGCTGCTGCGCAAGTAGCCCGGCCGGGCGCTGAGCCCGACAACTCACCGGCCTGGAGGCCGTGGTGGCGAACCGTCACCACGGTCTCCGCGCGTTTTCCCCGCGAACCGCGCACAGTGGCGAGGGTTCCCAAGGCCATGTGATCTGTGCAATGGTACATGTCACACTCCCCACCGCCCGGCGGAACCGCCCCCACGCGGCGCCGTCGCCAACGGTCCTCGATCCCCACACCGGCCGCGCACCGTCGCGGCCGACGACGGCCCGGAGGCCCCCACGTGAGTCCCGCACGTCTGCTGCGACTCCCGCAGCCGGCACGACTGTTGACGCTCGTCCTCGCCCTCTTCCTGGCGGTCGGCCTGTTCGCGCCGCAGAGCCAGGCCACGCCCGCCACCGCCCCCGGTGGCGCGCCCGCCCCCACCGCCCCCGCCGGACCGGCGCCGCAGCCCGCCACCGGCACCCCCGACCAGGGCGCCCCCGAACCCGGCCACGGCGAGCGGCAGTTCGTCTCCGCCGACCGGCGCGCCCCGCTGCCGCTGGACTCCCGGCCGGCCGAGGTCCGGCAGGCAGCGCAGCCCCGCAGCCTGTCCGCGGCAGCCGAACAGGCCTGCAACACCGGCGACTTCACCGGCCGGACCGGCAGCGATCTGGTCCAGCACATCAAGGCCGCCGACGTCCAGTGCATCAACAGCCTCTTCCAGCTCGTCGGCGGCGACGCGCGCGGCGCGTTCCGCGAGGAGCAGATGACCACGGTGGCGTACGCGCTGCGCGACGCGGCGGGCAGCTACCCGGGCGACAACTCCACGTCCGTCGAGCAGTTGGTGCTCTTCCTGCGCGCCGGCTACTTCGCCCAGTGGTACCACCCGGGTGACGTCGGCACGTACGGCACCGCCCTGCAGACGGCGATCCGCTCCGCGCTGGACGCGTTCTTCGGCAGCGCGCACTCGCGCGACGTCGCCGCGGGCAACGCGCCCATCCTCGGCGAGAGCATCACCCTGATCGACAGCGCGCAGGAGAACGTCCGCTACCTCCCGGTGGTCAAGCGGCTGCTGACCGACTACTCCAGCGCCACCTGGAACCCGGCCGGCATGGCCTGGTCGGTCAACCCGGTGTTCACGGTGCTGTTCCGCGGCCACCAGGTGCCCGGCTTCGACGCGGCCGTCGAGGCCGACCCGAGCGTCCTGGACACCCTCTCCACCTTCGCCACCCGCAACAACGACCTGCTCGGCGGCGACTTCGGCGTGCTGGTCTACAACGCCACCAAGGAGCTGGGCCGCTTCCTGAAGGACACGGCGCTCCAGGCCAAGGTCCGTCCGCTGGTCAAGGGGCTGGCCGCGCTGTCCGCGCCGAACGGCCGCACCGTCTACCAGTGGGCCGCGGTCGCCGAGGCGGTCGGCTACTACGACGCCGCCAACTGCTCCTACTACGGCACCTGCAACGCCTCCGACCAGCTCAAGTCCGGTGTGCTGAAGGTGAACTACACCTGCAGCCCGAGCATCAAGCTGATCGCCCAGGCGCTGGACGACACCCAGCTGCGCACCGCCTGCACCAGCCTGACCGGCCAGGACGCCTTCTTCCACGCGGTGGTCAAGGACGGCGGACCGGTCAAGGACGACGGCAACACCACGATCGAGGTCGTGGTCTTCCACTCCTCGCGTGACTACCAGGTGCTCGCCGCCGCGATCTACGGCATCGACACCAACAACGGCGGCATGTACCTGGAGGGCAACCCGGCCGCGGTCGGCAACCAGCCGCGCTTCCTCTGCTACGAGGCCGAGTGGGCCCGTCCGTCCTTCGAGATCTGGAACCTCAACCACGAGTACACCCACTACCTCGACGGCCGGTTCGACATGTACGGCGACTTCAACGCCGGCATGACCACCCCGACCGTCTGGTGGGTCGAGGGCTTCGCCGAGTACGTCTCCTACTCGTACCGGAAGGTCACCTACGACGCGGCCGTCGCGGCCGCCGGCCGCCACACCTACCGGCTGAGCGACCTCTTCGACACCGCCTACGGCGACCAGGAGCGCGTCTACCGCTGGGGCTACCTCGCCGTGCGCTACATGCTGGAGCAGCACCGCTCCGACACGGACGCGGTCCTCGCGAAGTACCGGGCGGGGGACTGGGCCGGCGCCCGCACCCTGCTGAAGACCACCATCGGCACCCGCTACGACGCCGACTTCGACAGCTGGCTGACCAAGTGCGCGAGCGGCGCCTGCGCCGGCAACCCGACCGTCCCGCAGCTGCCGGAGTGCACCGCCGCCGACACCCGGGCGCTGGCCGCCGGCTGCGCCCGCAGCAACGTCGCCGCCACCACCGGCAACTACGCGCACTTCTACCTGCTGGTGCCGGCCGGCACCAAGCAGGTGAAGATCACCACCGGCGGAGGCGCCGGCAACGGCGACCTCTACTACAACCCGGCGAGCTGGGCGTACACCGGCAGCTACGCCACGCGTTCGGCCGGTCCGGACAACTCAGAGACGCTGACCGTGACCAACCCGCCGGCCGGCTACGTCTACTTCAGCCTCTACGCCCAGCAGGGCTTCAGCGGGGTGACCGTCACGAGCGAGATCTGAGCCGAGCACGGCGAACGGACAGGTGACCGCCCCGGCGGAGCGCTTCGGCGCCCGCCGGGGCGGGTCCACGCCCCGCCCCGAGCCCTACGCGCCGACCCGCACCAGCGCCAGGGTGATGTTGTCCGGCCCGCCGGCCTCGATCGCCGCCTTCCACAGCTCGAAGGCGGCCTTGCCGTCGGAGCGTTCGGCCCCTTCGTAGGACCGGGCCAGCAGCTCGGCCAGCTCCTCCTCGGGCACCGGGTCGGTCAGGCCGTCGCTGCAGACCAGGTAGCGGTCGCCGGGCGCCAGCGGGGTGGCCCGGACGTGCGGTTCGACGAAGGTGAGCCCGAGCGAGCCGCCCAGGGTCTGGGTGACCACCGAGGTGATGCGCCGCCCGGGCGGCAGCGGCGGGCTGTCGTCCACACTCACCTGCAGCAGCCCGTCCCCGGTGATCCGGTAGACCCGGCTGTCGCCGACGTTGAAGGCCAGCACCTGCTTGGGCAGCAGCACCAGTCCGGCGACCGTGGTGCCCATCGCGGCGAGCTCCGGCTCCCCGGCGGCGGCCGCGTAGACCGCCCGGTTGCACTCCTGCAGCTCCTCCCGGACGGCCTCCTCGCCGTCCAGGGCGTCCCCGTCGGCGGCGAGCCTGCGGGCGACCAGGGCGCTCGCCACCTCGCCGCCGGGGTGGCCGCCGAGGCCGTCGGCGACCGCGACCACGCAGGGCGGTCCGAGGGGGAAGAGCAGGGTCTGCGGGTTGGCGGTCACCGTGGCGCAGAGGGTCCACGGCCCGACCGTGAGGCTGTCCTCGTTGTGCTCCCGCACCAGGCCCTCGTGGCTCAGCGCGCTCACCGCGATGTACGGCGCCATGGTCCGCCGCCCTTCCGGAGCCCTGTCGTTGTGTCGACGCCCCGAGTTCCATTGTGGGCGGGAATAACCGTCCCCACCCGACTGCTAAGGTGGTTGAAAGTTGGACTACCTGGGATGTGGTGAGCAGCATGCAGTTCGGAATCTTCTCCGTCGGCGACGTGACGACCGACCCCACCACCGGTCGCACCCCGACCGAGCACGAGCGGATCAAGGCCATGGTGGCGATCGCGCGCAAGGCCGAGGAGGTCGGTCTGGACGTCTTCGCGACCGGCGAGCACCACAACCCGCCGTTCGTCCCGTCCTCGCCGACGACCATGCTCGGCTACATAGCCGCGCAGACCGACCGCATCATCCTCTCCACCTCGACGACCCTGATCACCACCAACGACCCGGTGAAGATCGCCGAGGACTTCGCGATGCTGCAGCACCTCGCCGAGGGCCGGGTGGACGTCATGATGGGCCGCGGCAACACCGGCCCGGTCTACCCGTGGTTCGGCAAGGACATCCGCCAGGGCATCCCGCTCGCGATCGAGAACTACGCGCTGCTGCACCAGCTGTGGCGCGAGGACGTCGTGGACTGGCAGGGCCGCTTCCGCACCCCGCTGCAGGGCTTCACCTCCACCCCGCGCCCGCTGGACGACGTCCCGCCGTTCGTCTGGCACGGCTCGATCCGCAGTCCCGAGATCGCCGAGCAGGCCGCCTACTACGGGGACGGCTTCTTCGCGAACAACATCTTCTGGCCCAAGGAGCACTTCCAGAAGCTGATCGACCTCTACCGCGAGCGCTACGCCCACTACGGCCACGGCACGCCCGAGCAGGCGATCGTCGGCCTCGGCGGGCAGGTGTTCATGCGGAAGAACTCGCAGGACGCGGTGCGCGAGTTCCGCCCGTACTTCGACAACGCGCCGGTGTACGGGCACGGGCCCTCGCTGGAGGAGTTCACCGAGCAGACCCCGCTGACCGTGGGCAGCCCGCAGGAGGTCATCGAGAAGACGCTGACCTTCCGCGAGACCTTCGGCGACTACCAGCGCCAGCTGTTCCTGATGGACCACGCCGGCCTGCCGCTGAAGACGGTGCTGGAGCAGCTGGACCTGCTCGGCGAGGAGGTCGTGCCGGTGCTGCGCGAGGAGTTCGCCAAGAACCGCCCGGCCGAGGTGCCGAACGGACCGACCCACGCCGCGCTGGTCGCAGCCCGCGACGAGCAGAAGGACCAGGAGAAGGTCGAGGTGGCCAAGTGACCGCGGACAAGCTGGTGGTGGTGAGCGCCGGGCTGAGCAAGCCGTCCTCGACGCGTCTGCTGGCGGACCGGCTCGCCGACTCGACCGTGCGCCGACTCGCCCAGGAGGGGCGGGAGGTGGACGTCACCGTGGTCGAACTGCGGGACCTCGCCGTGGAGATCGCGAACAACTTCGTCACCGGCTTCCCCGGCGCCGCGCTGCGCGAGGCGATCGAGGCGGTGACGACGGCGGACGGGCTGATCGCGGTGACGCCGATCTTCACGGCCTCCTACAGCGGCCTGTTCAAGTCCTTCTTCGATCTGGTCGACAACGACGCGCTCACCGGCAAGCCGGTGCTGATCGCCGCCACCGGCGGCACGCCCCGGCACTCGCTCGCCCTGGAGCACGCCGTCCGCCCGCTGTTCAGCTACCTGCGCGCGGTGGTGCTGCCGACCGCCGTCTACGCGGCCACCGACGACTGGGGCACGGCGGGCGACCCGCTCACCGACGGGCTGCCGCGCCGGATCGACCGGGCGGCGGGCGAGCTGGCGGCCCTGCTGTCCGGCCGCGGCCCGGCGGCCGAGCCCGCGTTGCCCGAGCAGGTGGTGCCGTTCGAACAGCAGCTGGCGGCGCTGCGGGTCTGAACCGCCACGGGGTGCCGAGGGGTGGGTGCGCGAAGGTGCGCACCCGCCCCTCACCCGTACCCGGCTCAGGTCTCCCGCGCGTCGTACGCCGCGCGGGCGCTCGCGATCTCGCGCTGGTGCGCCTCGGTCCAGGTGACCAGGGACTGGATGGTGGCGTGCAGCGTCCGCCCGAGCGGCGTCAGCGCGTAGTCCACCCGGGGCGGCACCACCGGGTGCACCGTCCGCTCGACCAGGCCGTCCCGCTCCAGCTGGCGCAGCGTCACGGTGAGCATCCGCTGGCTGACCCCGTCGATCGCCCGGCGCAGCTCGGTGAAGCGCAGCGACTGCCGGTCCAACAGCGCGATCACCAGCAGCGACCACTTGTCGGCGATCCGGTCCAGGATCTGCCGCACCTCGCAGTCCTCGCGGACGTCCCACTGCAGGACGTCGTATCCGTCCTCGGTACCCGCGCAGTGCGTCGGTTCCCTCAAAGTGCCTTCTTCCACGCCTTCCGATGCTGCCCGAGGATGACGGGTGGTTACAAGAGGGAACCGACCGGACGGAAGAGAACCGTCCGGGGCCCTCGCCACCCCCCATTCCCCGAGGAGCCCCAGGTGTCCGTGTCATCAGCCCTGCCCGAAAACGCTCAGGAGGCCCCGGCGAAGCCCCCGACGGGCCCCGGCGCCCGGGCCGCCGCCGTCCTGGCCGTGCTCTGCGGCGCGATCTTCCTGGAGGGCATCGACGTCGCCATGCTCAATGTGGCGCTGCCCTCGATCCGGGCCGACCTGGGCATGTCCACCGGCGCGCTGTCCTGGGTGCTGAGTGCCTACGTGCTCGGGTACGGCGGCTTCATGCTGCTCGGCGGCCGCACGGCCGACCTGCTGGGCCGGCGCCGGATGTTCCTGCTCTGGCTGACCGTCTTCGTCCTCTTCTCCGGCCTCGGCGGGCTGGCCACCGAGGGCTGGGTGCTGATCCTGGCCCGCTTCGTCACCGGACTGTCGGCGGCCTTCATGACCCCGGCCGGGCTGTCGATCATCACCACCGCCTTCCCCGAGGGCCCGCGGCGCAACCGGGCGCTGCTGGTGTACGCCGGGACGGCCGCGGCGGGCTTCTCGCTCGGCCTGGTGGTCGGCGGGCTGCTGACGGCGGTCAGCTGGCGCTGGGTGTTCTTCGCCCCGGTCCTGCTGGCCGGCGCCCTGCTGGCGGCGGCCGTCCCGCTGATCCCCCGCGAGGCCGCGCCGCAGCGGGCGGGCGGCGGGCGCTTCGACCTGGCCGGGGCGGTCACCGCGACCGGGGCGATGCTGCTGCTGGTGTACGGCGTGGTCCGGATCGGCGAGCCGGGCGCGGCGCCCGGCACCACCGCCGCCGTGCTGGCCGGCGGGCTGGCGCTGCTGGCGGCCTTCGCGGCGGTCGAGCGGCGCGCGGCGTCGCCGCTGGTGCGCCCCGGCATCCTGCGCTCCGGGCCGCTGCTGCGGGCCAACCTCGGCGCGCTGCTGTTCGCCGGCTCCTTCTTCGGCTTCCAGTTCGTCGCCACCCTCTACCTGCAGGACCTGCGCGGCTGGTCCCCGCTGCAGACCGGCCTCGCCCTGCTCGCGATCGGGGTGGACTCGGTGCTGGCACCGACCCTCACCCCGAAGCTGGTGGACCGCTTCGGCAACGCCCGGGTGATCCTCGGCGGCTTCCTGCTGGCCGCCCTCTCGTACGGGCTGTTCCTGCCGGTGGGCGCCGACTGGACGTACCCGATGATGTTCCCGACGATGCTGCTCACCGGGCTCGCCTTCGCGCTCGCGTACGGGCCGCTGACCATCGCGGCGACCGAGGGCGTCGCGGAGGAGGAGCAGGGACTGGCGGGCGGGCTGCTCAACACCTCGTTCCAGTTCGGCGCGGCGCTCGGCCTGTCGGTGGTGACGACGGTGAACCTGGCGGCGCTGGGCGCCGGGGCGAGCGCGCTGGAGGGCTTCCGGGCGGCGCTGGTGGTGCCGGTGGCCTCGGCGGTGCTGGGCGCCCTGGTCGCGGCCACCGGTGCGGGGCGGCGGCGCGCCTGACGTCCCCTCGGGAAGGCGTACGGCTCACTCGAACGGCCCCGTCGGAGCACCGCCGACGGGGCCGTTCGGCCTGCCCGGCGGGGCCGTTCGGATGAGCGTCGGCCGCGCCGAATCGTCCGCCGTGGGGTGTACTGGCCGCGGCGTCCCGAGGAGGCCCGAAACCATGCCGTCCGAATCCCGGCCCGAACCGCAGGCCGTGCTCTCGCCGCTGACCGGCGCGGCCGTCTTCCTGGTGCTCACCGTCGAACCCGGCGGCGAGGACGCCGTCCGCGACCTGCTGCCCGACCTCGCCGGGCTGCGCCGCTCGGTCGGCTTCCGGGCCCCCGAGGGC
Organism: Kitasatospora sp. NPDC023120; assembly: GCF_055560835.1. Lineage (NCBI taxonomy): Bacteria > Bacillati > Actinomycetota > Actinomycetes > Kitasatosporales > Streptomycetaceae > Kitasatospora > Kitasatospora sp. NPDC023120. Next base: position 284,198 of record NZ_JBVHHY010000009.1, read on the forward strand.
GGCCTCACCTGCGTCACCGGCATCGGCTCCGAACTCTGGGACCGCCTCTTCGACGGCCCCCGGCCGGCCGGGCTGCACCCCTTCCGGGAGGTGTCCGGCCCCCGACACCGCGCCCCGGCCACCCCCGGCGACCTGCTGCTGCACCTGCGGGCCGAGCGGATGGACCTCTGCTTCGAGCTGGCCGGGCAGCTCACCGACCGGCTCGCCGGGGCGGCCACCGTGGTCGACTCCGTCCAGGGCTTCCGCTACTTCGACGACCGGGACCTGCTCGGCTTCGTGGACGGCACCGAGAACCCCGAGGGCAGGGCCGCGGTGAGCGCCGCACTGGTCGGGCCGGAGGACCGGGACTTCGCCGGCGGCAGCTACGTCATCGTCCAGAAGTACCTGCACCAGCTGGACAAGTGGAACGCGCTGAGCGTCGAGGAGCAGGAGGGCGCGGTCGGCCGCACCAAGCTCACCGACATCGAGCTGGCCGACGACGTGAAGCCCGCCGACTCGCACGTCGCGCTCACCGTGATCACCGGCCCGGACGGCGAGGAGCGGAAGATCGTCCGCTTCAACATGGCGTTCGGTTCCTTCGCGCACGGCGGCGAGTTCGGCACCTACTTCATCGGCTACGCGCGCGACCCCGGGGTGACCGAGGAGATGCTGCGCAACATGTTCGTCGGCAACCCGCCCGGCACCACCGACCGGCTGCTCGACTTCTCCACCGCCGTCACCGGCTCGCTGTTCTTCGTCCCGACCGCCGGCTTCCTCGACGCCCCGCCGCCGGCGCCGAGCGCCGCCGCGCCCGGCGCGCCCGCCACCGAGGGCTCCCTGGGCATCGGCAGCCTGAAGCAGACCCCCTGAACAGGACCCCGCGCATGAACAACCTCCACCGGGAGCTCGCCCCCGTCTCCGCCGCCGCCTGGGAGGAGATCGAGGAGGAGGCCCGCCAGACCTTCAAACTGCACGTCGCCGGCCGCCGGGTGGTCGACCTCAACGGCCCCGAGGGCGCCGGCCTCGCCGCCGTCGGCACCGGCCACCTGACCGGCATCGAACCGCCGCTGGACGGCGTCCGGGCGCACGCCCGCTCCGCCCAGCCGGTGGTCGAGCTGCGCGTCCCCTTCACCGTGCGCCGCGACGCGGTGGACGACGTCGAGCGCGGCTCCCGCGACTCCGACTGGCAGCCCGTCAAGGACGCCGCCCGCACCCTCGCCCTCGCCGAGGACCGCGCCGTCTTCGAGGGCTACCGCGCCGCCGCCATCGATGGCATCCGCGCCGCCGCCACCAATCCGCCGGTCCCGCTCCCCGCGGACGTCCGGGAGTACCCCGAGGCCGTCAGCCGCGCCCTGACGGCCCTGCGCCTGGCCGGTGTCGGCGGCCCCTACTCCCTGCTCCTCGGCGCCGCCGCCTTCACCGCCGTCAACGAGACCAGCGACCACGGCTACCCCGTCCACAACCACCTGGCCCGCCTCCTCGACGGCGACATCATCTGGGCCCCCGCCATCGAGGGCGCCTTCCTGCTCTCCGCCCGCGGCGGCGACTTCGAGCTCTTCCTCGGCCAGGACGTCTCCGTCGGCTACCTCTCCCACGACGCCGAAACGATCCGCCTCTACCTGCAGGAGTCCCTCACCTTCCGCGTCCACACCGGAGAGGCCGCCGTCGCCCTGGGCGGCGTCTCGGCGCAGGAGGACGGACCGCGGGCCCCGGGGCACCGGGAAGGGTACTGAGTTCCTTTACGAGGGGTACTGAGTGCCGTATTCTCTCGGTGGAGCCTCTGACGCCAGTCGAAGAGAGCCGACACGGTACGCCGGTCCAGGTGGCGCTTGCGGCGCGCGGGTCGCGGCCGGGCCGGACTTGGCACTCAGTACCCTCGGCATCACTGAGGCCATGGATCAGTGCATCCGTGCACCCGTGACAGGAGAACCGCTCATGAGCTTGAGGATCGTCGTCTGTGTGAAGTACGTGCCGGACGCGACGGGCGACCGTCGCTTCGCGGACGACCACACCACCGACCGGGAGGGTGTGGACGGCCTCCTGTCGGAGCTGGACGAGTACGGCGTGGAGCAGGCGCTGCGGATCGCGGA